>JAFDXS010000688.1 GCA_018267795.1 Bacteroidota bacterium
TCATTAATTAATCATGATATAAAATCCGCTTTGTAATAACTTTGCGCCTCAATAGATAAATCAGTATGAAGAAGACAGTTTGGACTTTATTATTTGCTGCTGCATTTGCATCTTGTACCGATACTAAACAAAAAAATCTTACTGCCAGCCAGATACATGCCCAGGTAGATTCTCTTGTTGGTGCCCGCATGGAAGAAATCAATCGCCAGGCAATGGAGGATTTAGATCATCGTATAGCAATAGAGGTAAAGGCCAAAGCTGATTCCATTGTGGCCGCAAAAACAGGACATGCTGATACTACTAAGAAAGCGGCTCCCGCAAATGTTCAGCCGCTTAATAACAGGCCGGGTCCACTAAGACGCAGGCCTATATGAGTGTAATTGCTGCAGAACGGCCAATCCTCTTTTTCGATGGGGTATGCAATTTCTGCAATAGCACAATTAATTTCATTATTCGTCACGATAAAAAAGAGCTTTTCCTTTTTGCTGCATTGCAGTCTGAAAAGGGGAGGGAGCTGCTCAGGCATATAAAGCAGGACGAAGCTTTGCCGCAAAGCGTAATCCTTTCTTACAAGGGACGTATTTATGAGAAAAGTGATGCTGTGTTGCAAACCGCCAGGCTCCTTGGCGGTGTGTGGTCGCTACTGCTTATAGGGCATATACTACCACGGTTTGTGCGCGATAGCATATACAATTTCATAGCCAGGCGCCGTTATAGATGGTTTGGGAAAAGAGACGCCTGTATGGTCCCTTCCCCCGCTGTTAGAGCGCGCTTTTTATCATAATATTATTAGATGGTTTAGTTTCTGTCTGCTAAATTTGAGCTATGAAAAATTTGAAATTATTTGCAGTGCTGTTTTGCGCCTTTCTGTCCTTCGGCAGGCTGTCTGCGCAGGAAGTACTGTATGCTCCATATCAAAAATTCGATTTTCGCAGTGGTAATTACTATGTAGTAGGCAAGATTGATGGTAAAATATACGCCTATCGCGGCTCATCAGAAGGGCAGTACCTCGACGCATATAACGATTCTATGCAACTGGTAGCTACAGTAGTGCTCGATTTTTTCCCTGCCAAAATATATGATACACGTTTCGTTGCATATCAAAACCAGATTATAGCCCTATACCAGGGTTTAGAGGGCACTAAGATTACGCAGTACGCAGCCCTGCTCGATGGTGCAGGCCGTCTGAAGAAAGGCCCTATAGCGCTTGAAAATGCACGCACTGGTTTTCTGGGTCCACACAAAAACTATTTTTCAGCTGCTGTTTCTGACGATAAAAAGAACATTGTTATCTATAGCACAAAAATAAAGGGTCATGAAATGACCGTTGATGCAAAATGGATAGACGATCAGCTGAATGTTAGCCAGAAAAGTCATGCAACCTTTAAGGCGGAGAATGAGATTGAGCATACTGATGTTATAGTTGGCAAC
>JAFDXS010000689.1 GCA_018267795.1 Bacteroidota bacterium
GCCCTGTTCATAGCAAACCGGAAGGGAATAACTGCCATAGGCTACAATGCCGTAGATGTAAATACGGAAAATGCATTCAAAGTTATGCTCCGCGAAAAACTCGCCCGGGTTAAAATGCTTTTCGATTTATTATTAAATATCCAGCCCAAATATTACGGCCCCAGGGTCACCATTCACTAAGCCTACTCCAGCCTGAACACAGGGTATCTCATATATTCAGGCTCTGCGTAAGGGGAATGTTTATAAATAAATTCCAGTTGTGCCTCACCATCTTTTGCAAATGCCGTATCCGTCCTTTGTTTCTCCTCCAGTAACTGCCGTAGTGTTGCATCGTTCCTTAGCAGTCTCGCCGCCGTTTCTTCAAATACATAATCGCTGAAGTACTCCTTTTCCTGCAGCACAGCATCAAAAAAGTTCCATGCAAAGAAGGCGTCAGGGGCTGTTGGCTCAAGCGTTTCTATCAGGTATCTTTTGCCCAATTGGTCCAAGGGCACTATGTAGTCGCCTTTCAGCAGCTGTATTTTTTCTGTAGTTTTTTGTACTTGCACATTCCGGTGTAGGTAGTGTTTTTCATAGGGGTGGGGTACCGTCTCATATTTGTCTATATAGTACGCGCTCACTTCCATTATGCTGTCGTGTTCCAATCGCTGCACAGCTATATCGTTCCATTTCAGGCGGTCTATTACATCATTCCAGCCCTGCTTTATTATATATGCTTTCGGCGCCGTCATTTTCTGTGTCGCAACAAAATAATTATAGAACGGCACTTCTTTAGTAAAGGGTTTCTCTCTGTCATAATACAATCTCTGTTGTCCCGATACCTCGCTTTTTTTGTACCCTGCAGTATATCCCTTAAAAGGTATCATGGTATATCTGCTGGTATCCGCCTTCCAGTTCAGCGCAAAGAGGTTTTTCTTCCATAGTGAGTCCCTGTCTTTCATTCTTGCATCCTGTATTGCATCAGCATTTTGTCCTGCCATTTTTATAAAGCTCCGCATCAGTGCGTATGTAGCTTCCACCCGTTGTTTATAGGGTTTCAGCATATGCGTTTCCGGCACAAAAGCCATAGTTTGCCACATAGCTGCATACCCACTCGAAAATCTGGGCAGGTCATAAAATTCCGTCCAGCCATGGTCTGGCGTGCTGCTGAAGTCATTTACGTAGGGCACCATATCATATCCCTTCTTTTTCATGTCGGCATATATTAGCGGCACAAAGGTTTGGTTCATACACTTTCCTATACCCCCGCCCAGCTTATTATGCTGTGTAGCAAGCAGTGTCACCACATGCTGGTAATCTGCACCGTCGCTCACATGATTGTCTATAAATATTTCCGGGTCCAGCCTGCGGAATAGTTGCACCAATGATCGTGTCTCTTTCGCATCTAGTTTTATAAAGTCCCTGTTTAGGTCCAGGTTCTCTGCACT
>JAFDXS010000068.1 GCA_018267795.1 Bacteroidota bacterium
TGGCTCAGGCCGCCATATATCATGCCAGAGCGTTCACTTGTATTTCCTTTTGTATACCATTCGTTTTTGTAAATGCCATACGCATCAGTAACGTACATAGCATCTGCGTCATTGCTTAACTGTTCAATCTGTTCAGGGGAAAATCGTTCAAGTCCTTTTATTCTATATTTCTCATCGCCCTTGGGAAAAAAACCAAAGTAGTCATGGCTCACGCTGTATAGGTCATGTTTATTCTTAGTATATCGTTCATTGTTTAATACCCATGTTAGCGAGCTATGTTCCTGTCCGGCACTCGTCAGCACTGTTTTATCTACTATGGCTACTACGAGCTTTTTCTTTGGGCTTGCAAGCCAGGCTATCCACATCCAAAGCGGTGTGAGTATTATTAGAATGACGATCGTTATCCATATTTTTTTCTTCATCGCTTTCTTTCTATATCATAATTTAAAAGCGTCGCTGATAACCTAAGCCAGCCTGTATTTGATTCCCCTTTACATGAGGCAAATATTCCTGATTAATAATTGACAGGTTAAAGGAAATAATATTTAGTCTTTTTATTACATGGTTAGCGTCAATCCCCGCTTTATATGTAATCAATTTGTAGTTGCTGTTTAATTGATTAGCAATGAGCCTGTCATCGGGTGAAATACCTGAGCCAACTGTAGCAGTAACATAATCATCAGCGCCACCAAAATAATAGCGTACAAACGCACTGTAAGACTGTGATATTTTATTATTGTCAGGAGTAAGATAAGTACGTACGCCAAAAAGATAATTCCTGTAATACTTGCCTATGTATATTGTAAAAAGGCTGGTAGGATCAGAGAAGTACAGGTAGCGCCAACCCAATTCAGATTCGAAAGCGTGTGGAAGGTTGGAAAACAATGATGCCCCCGCACGCCAATGAGGAAACACACCAACATTGTCTGAATAACCACCATCCAGGTAGGCATAAAAAGTTTTGGAAATGTGGGGGTATGCCTCTACTTCATATTGAAGTCCGTTTTCTCTGAACCTGTTGGCATAATTAATGTGCCCGGTAATAGATCCCAGGCGGGTATTTCTTGTATAGTCAAGCGTAGCAAGGTGCCAGGGATCAGAAAATTGCTTATCGAAATAAATATAGTTGTATGTAAACCCTATGGTATTTATAGATACCTGGTCCCTTATCCGCCCAGCCAGGGCTCGTGCATCTGTATTTGTCTTATCTATCTTCAATATAGAATCCGTTAGCAAGCCTGCAGCTCTGAATTGCCGCATAGCATAAAGTATTTTAGCCTTCCTTAGTTTCAGATCGATAGAGGCAGAATCATGCGATAATCCTGCTTGGCAAATCGCCATTGCAGTATCGTTACGATCGTTCCAATATTCCATATCAGTATACGCTACATACGCATCAGTATATGATGGCGATGTAGCTATGGCTCTGCGGAAATAAAGCCGGGCGCTATCATAATTTTTACTCCATGTATAAAGCCTGCCTGTGAAAACAATAATATCTGTATACCTTGGCGAAATTTGCAATGCTTTTTTGCAGTAGGCAATAGCTTTGGGGTAATTGTCTTCCTTAAATGCAGCCTGTCTTGCTGCTAAAAATAATCCATCGGAAGATGTAGTGTCTTGCGCCAGGCAAATGCCGGATATAAGGGTATAAACTATAAAACTGAGGATGGAAATTGTTTTAGCAGCTCTATTCATATGTGGCATAGCAAAATAGTAAAAGTTTTTGATAACATAAGACTAAGCCATTTATCAGGTAATTGACCTAATACAAAAAGGTAAATATTTACACAGAAATTATGCAAATGAAAAAAGGGTTTCGATGATATCGAAACCCTTTTCTTTCTGTGGGCCCACTAGGACTTGAACCTAGGACCACCTGATTATGAGTCAGGTGCTCTAACCAACTGAGCTATAGGCCCTGGCTTGAACGCCGAAATTTGGATTGCAAATGTATTCACTTTTTTTGAAAAAAGAAAAATGAAAACACAAGTTTATTTTTGCAACATGATACAAGGCATAAGGCATATTATTTTCGACCTCGGCGGGGTATTGCTCAATATCGATTACAAGCGCACTGAAGAGGCATTTATTGCATCCGGCATTACAAATTTTGGTCATCTATATTCCCAGTTAAAGCAATCTCCTTTGTTTGATGGTTGGGAAATGGGAAAAATATCAAGAGCTGAGTTCATAGCAAAGCTACAGGATATTGCACCCGGAAAGCTTACAGAAGAGCAGATAGTAAAGGCCTGGGATGCGATGCTGCTGGATTTTCCGCTACGCAGGTTGCAGTTGTTGCAGCAGTTGCGATTGCATTACGATCTTTTCCTGCTGAGTAATACCAATGAGATACATGAAGTGGCTTTCAATAAAATATTAATGGATAGCCACAGCATTCCTAACATTGGCGTTTTTTTTGATAAGGTGTACCTTTCGCACCATGTAGGGCTTAGAAAGCCAATGCCTGAAATATTTGAAAAAGTATTGAATGAAAATAGCCTTGAGCCCGCGCACACATTATTTATTGACGATAGCCACCAGCATATAGTAACTGCTGATAAGCTGGGCATACAAACGATTTACCTGGAAAAAGGAATGACAATAGAAAATGACATCTTTAAGGCTAAACAATAAGATAGTCTTGATGTTTGTGTTGGGTAAAAAGGAGAACTACTTTACCTCTTCGTAGTCTATATAGTCGCCTTTGTTCACTCTCTGGCTGTTGTTATGTACTGGGTTGTTTTTTTGGTCCATTTGCTCCATTTGCTTTTGCATTTTTTGCAGGTGGTCACCAGCCATTCTTGTTATATGGAATATAGGAAGTATATACCTTGCCAGGAAGCGGTAAAGTACTACTATCAGTATACCCCAGGTAATAATTCTTAGTAGCATAAGAGGTCAAAGGTAGTTAAGGATCTAATTCGATACGCGTTAATGAAAACATAATTATGTTTTGCTATTATATTTTGGCAGTAAATAAATTTATTCTTACTTTTGCATTGGATTAAAGCTAATTAGAAGGGGACACATTCGTGGTCCCCTTGTTGTTTCTAAACTATATGGCAGAAATTTTAGATGAAATAAAAGGGTTACTGCAGCCTTTACTGGAAGAGACTGATATGTTTATCGTTAATATGAAAATAAAGCCGATAAATAATATAAAAATATATCTGGATTCAGATACGGGCTTTTCAGTAGAAAAAAGTGTAAAAGTCAATCGCAAGCTACATGCATTAATTGAGGAAAAACAGCTTTTCCCGGATGGCGATTTCTCGCTGGAGGTCTCAAGCCCCGGTGTAGATGAGCCGCTGCATGAATGGCGTCAGTATAAAAAGAATATTGGTCGCAAAGTGCTCGTAACACTTACGGATGCGACAGACAAGCTTGGCGTACTGAAAGATGTAAACGAAGAAAAACTGGTGCTGGAAGTGCCGGTGCCTAAAAAGAAAGAAACAACAATAGTAGAAATACCATTTTCTGATATAAAAACAACTGTAGTACAAATCAGTTTTTAATAATCTCAGCCGTAACAGGCAGCAAAAAGTGAAATTATGGCAAGTATTAATCTTATCGACTCATTTCAGGAGTTTAAAGATGCCGAAAATATTGACCGGCCTACCTTGATGAAGGTAATTGAAGACGTATTCAAAACCTTACTCAGAAAGAAATACACGAGTGATGAGAACTTTGACGTTATCGTGAATGACCAAACGGGTGACCTTGAAATCTTCCGCCGTCGCGAGATCGTAGAAGACGAACTAATAGAAGATGAAAATCTGCAAATACCTTATTCCGAAGCCGTAATGATCGAACCGGATTATAACGTAGGCGAAGAGGTGTATGAAGAAGTAGATGTGATGGATTTCGGCCGTCGTGCTATACTGGCTGCAAAGCAAACGCTGGCTGCACGTATTGGTGACCTGAAGAAAAATCAGCTGCTTAAGAAATACGCTGAGCGCGTAGGTGAAATAATAAGCGGCGAAGTGTACCAGATATGGAAGAAAGAAATACTGCTGCTGGATGACGAAGGCAATGAACTGATACTGCCAAAGTCTGAACAGATACCTACCGACTTCTTCAAGAAAGGTGAAGCCGTACGTGCAGTAGTGAAGAAGGTAGAAATGCGCAATAACACTCCTATCATCATCCTCAGCCGCACCCATCCTTCGTTCCTTGAGAAACTGCTGGAAATAGAAGTGCCGGAAATTATGGACGGCCTCATCGTTATTAAGAAGATAGTACGCGAGCCGGGCGAACGTGCCAAGGTGGCCGTAGAAAGCTATGATGATCGTATAGACCCAGTAGGTGCTTGCGTAGGTATGAAGGGTAGCCGTATTCACGGTATAGTGCGCGAATTGCGCAATGAAAATATTGATATTATAAATTATACGAATAATACACAACTGCTTATTCAGCGTTCTTTAACGCCGGCACGTATCAACCGTATGGATGTAAACAGCACTACAAACCATGCAGATGTTTACCTGGAGCCGGATCAGGTATCTCTGGCTATCGGTAAAAAGGGTGTTAACATCAAGTTGGCACAAGAACTTACTGGCTATAGCATAGATGTATATCGCGATGTGAAGCAGGATCTTGAATACGATATCGACCTTGATGAATTTTCTGATGAAATTGAAAGCTGGGTTATCGACGAGTTTAAGCGTGTGGGTTGCGATACCGCATTAAGTGTTCTGGAACTTTCTATCGAAGAGTTAGTGCGTCGTACAGATCTTGAGGAAGAAACAGTTCGTGATGTGCGCCGCATACTGGAAGCAGAATTTCAGAGTGAGCAATAGGACTTAGACCTTATCGGCCGAAAGCCCTGTTAAATACAGGCCTAAGATTACGAAAACACGCCGCTTTTCGCTAAAATGGCGTAGGTTTGTAGATTAGGATTATGCTAAATAAGAATTTAGCGACTAAAATTTTTTTGACTAAAGCAACGAATGGCTACAACAACAAAAACACCAAGATTACTGGCAGCAGCCAAAGAATTTAACATCGGAAAGGAGACCCTGGTCGAATATCTGGTGGGTAAAGGCTTTGAGATAAATGCTAGTAATCCTAACACTAAGCTTACCGAGGTGATGTATGACGCTCTGCAGGCGGAGTTTGCGCAGGATAAAGCCGCAAAACGCAAGAGCGAGGAGATAGCATTACCTAAAGGGTCCTTGTTAGATAATCTGAAGAAACCTAAAGATTCTCTGGACCTGGGTGTGCGCGATAAGAAAGAGGAAGCAGTAGCAACACCTGCCCCTGAAAAGAAAAAAGAAGAGCCTGCAAAAGAACCGGAAAAGCCAAAAGAAAAAGCCCCGGAACCGCAAATACCTGAAGTAGTAGAAAAAGCAGAAGTGCCTGCAGAGCCTAAGGCTGAAGTAAAAGCTGAGGAGCCGGCGCCAGTAGCAGCAGCACCTGCACCAAAAGAAGAAATAGCTCCGGCAGCAGAAAGTGCAAAAGAGGAAGCCGAGCCGGAACATATAGATACTAAAAAGACCAGGATTGAAGGGCCAAACATTCTTGGTAAAATAAACCTTGATGAACTGAACCTTTCTTCTCGTCCTAAAAAAGGTGCAACTAAGAAAAAGGCAGAAACAAAAGAGGAAGCACCAAAAGAAAAAGCTGTTGCTCCTAAGGCTGCAGAGGTAAAAGCTGAAAAGCCGGCTGAAGAGCAATCTAAGCCTAAGCCAAAGGCCGCCGAAACGGTAGCCACACCTGCACCTAAAGTAGAAGAAAAACCTGCAGAAGAGCCTGAAGATAACAAGCCGGAGCATATAGAAATGAAAGCTCCGAGATTAGAAGGCCCTAAGATAATTGGTAAGATTACCTTACCTGTTGCTAATACAGGTTCGGGTTCAAGATCAGAAAGCAGTAAGGAAAAGCGTAAACGTAAGCGCATACCGGTAGAAAAGAAGCCGGAAACCTTTAAGCCTGACCAGCAAAATCAGAACCAGAATAGAGATAATCGTGGTCCGGGTGGCAATGGACAGCAAAATCGTGGTGGCGATAACCGCAATGCGGGTCATCACGGTGGCAATCGTGGTCCGGGCGGACAGGGTCAAAGACCTCCATTTGGCGGCGGCGGACATGGTCACGCAGGTGGGCATGATAGAAGAGGTGGCGGAGGTGATCGTCGCGGACAGCGTGGCGCTCCTGTTACTCCTCAGCAGCAGGAAATCGATACAAAAGCAATACAGGAAAAAATACGCGAAACGCAAGCTAAGCTTTCCGGCTCTACACGCAGTAAAAACCTTAAGGCCAAATATCGCCGTAATAAGCGCGAGGAAATGGCCGAAAAGCGCGCTGCAGCAGAGCAGGCAGATCAGGGCAATGTAATACAGGTTACAGAATTTATTTCTGTAAGTGAATTGGCTAACCTCCTTGATGTAAGCTTTGCTGATGTTATCAGCAAATGTATGAGCCTTGGTATCATGGTGTCTATCAATCAGCGCCTCGATGCTGAAGTAATAGAACTTGTATCAAGTGAATTTGGCTATGATGTAGAGTTTATTAATCTGGAGCAGACTGCTGAAGATGAAGAAGAGGAAGTAGATGATCCGGAAGACATGATACCGCGTGCACCGATTGTTACCATCATGGGTCACGTAGATCACGGTAAAACATCATTGCTCGACTATATACGCAGTGCCAATGTGGTAGCTGGTGAAGCCGGTGGTATCACCCAGCACATAGGTGCCTATCAGGTTACTACGGCTAATGGTAAGAAGATCACGTTCCTCGATACACCTGGTCACGAAGCGTTTACCGCCATGCGTGCCCGTGGTGCTAAGGTAGCAGACGTTGCCGTTATAGTGGTTGCTGCAGATGATGCCATCATGCCGCAGACAAAAGAAGCAATATCACACGCGCAGGCTGCAAACCTCCCAATGATATTTGCTATCAACAAAATAGATAAAGAAGGAGCTAACCCTGAAAAGATAAAAGAACAGCTTGCACAGATGAACATTCTGGTGGAAGACTGGGGTGGTAAATACCAGAGCCAGGAAATATCTGCCAAGAAGGGTTTAAATATCGACTTGTTGCTTGAGAAAATTGGTCTTGAAGCAGAATTGCTTGATCTGAAAGCTAATCCTGACAAAGATGCTGTAGGTAGCGTTATTGAGGCATCGCTTGACAAGGGCCGCGGTTATCAATCTACTATATTGGTACAAAGCGGTACTTTGGAGCAAGGCGATATGCTTGTATGTGGTCAGTATTATGGTAAGATAAAAGCGATGTTCAACGAACGCGGTCAGCGTGTTGATATTGCAGGTCCACCTACACCTGTGCAAATTCTTGGTTTAAACGGTGCGCCCCAGGCGGGTGAAAAATTCAAGGTATATGAAGACGAAAATGAGGCTAAGGAAATAGCTACACACCGTTCGCAGATCATGCGTGAACAAGGTATCAGGGCACGTAAGCATATCACACTCGACGAAATCGGTCGTCGTCTTGCACTTGGTAACTTTAAGGAACTGGGTATTATCATCAAGGGTGACTTCGATGGTTCTGTGGAAGCCTTAAGTGACTCATTGCAGAAACTCTCAATACAGGAAGTTGCTATCAATATAGTACACAAAGGCGTTGGTCAGATAACAGAAAGCGACGTATTACTTGCTACTGCGTCAGACGCTATCATCATTGGCTTCCAGGTTCGTCCGTCTATGCAGGCCGCTAAATTGGCTGAACAGGAAAACATCGAAATCCGTACATACTCCATCATCTACGACGCAATTGAAGAAATTAAGAGCGCCATGGAAGGCATGTTGGAGCCTAAGATTGAGAAGAAAACCGTTGCTAATATTGAAGTGCGTGAAGTGTTCAAGATTGGCGGCGTAGGTACTATTGCAGGTTGCTACGTGCTTGATGGCAAGATGACCCGCAACACAAAGCTCAACCTGGTACGCGATGGTATCGTTATCTATACTGGCGAACTGTCTTCACTTAAGCGCTTTAAGGATGACGTTAAAGAAGTGAACGCCGGCTACGAATGCGGTCTTATGGTGAAAAACTATAACGATGTACGCGTAGGCGATATCATAGAAGGCTTTGATGAAGTGGAAGTAAAGAGAACGTTATAATTATTAACTGATAAAGTATAGTCCGCTTATGTTGCATAAGCGGACTTTTTATTACACTGTTAGCTGGCACTGCAATTAGGGTACAGCTTGATGGTATATCTATATTGCTTTTTAATAATACAATCACATTTTAAAGAATTATACACTGTTAATTGCTAAATTCGCGAACTCTTTTAGAGGTAGTGAAGTATTTTATTTATGAGTTCAATTATTGAAAAATTAGAGGCAATAAAAGCGAGATTTGATGATCTGGGGGTAGCTCTTACAAACCCTGAGATTGTTAGTGATAACAAAAAATTCTCGCAATTAAGCCGTGAGTACAGGAAGCTGGAGTCAATTGTAGGAGTATATAAGCGCTATCGAGCTTGTCTGGACAGTCTTGATTTTGCAAAAGAGGTAATAGATACGGAGAGCGATCCTGAGCTGCGCGATATGGCTAAGGAAGATCTTATAAAACAGGAAGAAGAAAAGGAAACGCTTGAAAATGAATTGCGTCAGTTGCTGATACCTAAAGATCCCCAGGATGAAAAAAATGCCATACTGGAAATACGTGCCGGTACCGGTGGCGATGAGGCAAGCCTTTTTGCTGGGGATTT
>JAFDXS010000690.1 GCA_018267795.1 Bacteroidota bacterium
AATCTGCAGAAAAAGAAAAAATTGATTTACTAATAATAGTACCTAAAGAACATGGCCTTATCTATTCCCTATTCCACAGGAGTATCTCAAAGGCTATTGTTACACACCCGCATATACCCATGATCGCAATTCATGGTAAATAAAATATTTTTTTAGATAGGGCAGGCGTAAAAACAAAAGACCGCTAATCATAGCGGTCTTTTTTATGATTTGTAATTTAATCCATTACCATTTCTTACTTGAGAAGCGTTCGCTCACCACTAAATCTTTGCTGCCTGCTGTATATTTATAAAAGCCTTCACCTGTTTTGGCACCCAGGTAGCCTGCCTGCACCATATTAGTAAGTAATGTGGCGGGAGCATATTTAGGATTGCCATAGCCTGTATATAATACATTCAATATAGAATGGCAGGTATCAAGACCTATAAAGTCGGCTAACTGCAATGGCCCCATAGGATGCGCCATGCCCAACTTCATAATAGTGTCTATCTCTTCAACACCCGCTACACCTTCCTGCAAAGAGATGATAGCTTCATTGATCATAGGCATAAGTATGCGATTGGCTATAAAGCCGGGATAATCATTCACAACGCACGGTACTTTACCCAGGAATTTTGAAAGGTCAACCACAGTTTGTGTTACTTCATGGTCTGTAGCATAGCCATTTATTATTTCTACCAGTTTCATTACCGGCACAGGGTTCATAAAGTGCATACCTATTACTTTATTAGGGCGCTTGGTTTGCGCGGCTATACGTGTAATGGAGATAGAGGAAGTATTAGAAGCAAGTATAGCCTGCGCAGGACAATGTGCATCCAGATCGCGGAAAATTTTCATTTTCAGGTCTATATTCTCGGTAGCAGCTTCTATTACTATGTCGGCATCTTTTACAGCGACAGCCATATCAGTATAAGTAGCTATGCGGCCCAGGGCTCCCTGCTTAGCTTCTTCGGTAAGTGTACCCTTAGTTACCTGGCGGTCCATATTCTTACCTATAGTAGCAATAGCTTTATCCAGTGCAGCCTGGTTAATGTCCATCATGTGAACATTAAAACCACTTTGTGAGAATACGTGGCAAATACCATTGCCCATAGTACCGGAACCAATAACCGTAACTGTCTTTATTTTATCTAACATATAGTGCGTGTTTTCTTATGTGTTTCAGGACGCAAAAGTAAACAGTAAAAACAAAAATCAGCGCTGAAGCAAAAAATGTATCTATTATAAATGCGGAACCCTTAAACTTTTAGAAAGATTTAGGAAATACGCTACCCTATTTAACAAGCGAATGAATACTGAATTCATTACATTTGAAAGATATATTTTAAGCTATATAAGCCTGGCAAAAGGGCATAAAGATTAAGGCAAGGCATTACTATTTATGAATATACAACGCGCCACACCGGTAAACGAATTGCTGGCC
>JAFDXS010000691.1 GCA_018267795.1 Bacteroidota bacterium
TGTGGTATCAGCAGTCCTTGTGTGGGCAATATCTCCAGGTAGGCAGTGCTAAGCTCATGAGCAAGAACAGAATTGCCTATTTTAAAATCTAGGAGTGTAAGCCACATTCTCTTCCATCTTAGTTCGTCGCGCTTTATGAAGCCTTTACGAAAACGCTCCCATAGCCTGTCATTATGATAAGAGTATTGACTGTAAAAAGCATCAAAGTCTTCAATCCCTATTTTCTCCAGCTCATATTCGGCATAAAGCTTCCTCATGGTCAATTCTGAATTTTTTTCAAAATCCCATAAAGTATGATCCAGGTCGAAGAAGAGATGTTTATATGCTTTGCCCATTGAGAGTTACAAAGTTACCATGCTTTTAGTAAACAGGAATAAAAAAAGCTATCCCTGTTTTGCAGGGATAGCTCACGCTATAGTGTTAAACCCTTATTGTTGTTTTTTGCGATAGTAGATTTTATCATCCGCAAATTCATTTATAGACTGTAAAGCAGGATTTGCCATACGCTCGTAAATGCGAGAGATTTCAATCTGTTCTTTATTTTCATGAATTTCTTCCAGGTTATCGCCATGTACGGTGAATTCATCGAGCTTGCGATGAAGTTCTTCCTTCATAGTAACAGCTATTTGGCTTGCACGTCTT
This sequence comes from Bacteroidota bacterium, assembly GCA_018267795.1. GTDB lineage: Bacteria > Bacteroidota > Bacteroidia > Chitinophagales > Chitinophagaceae > SZAS-30. The sequence continues at coordinate 643 of JAFDXS010000691.1, forward strand.
GACATCACAGTTATTGATTCGTACAAATTGCCTGTTCTGTTTTTTATAGCAATCACATCCCGTGTTTCCACCAGTGGATTAACAGAGGCAAGGCTTCTTTTACTTGTGCTCATTTCGTATTTGTTTTACTGAATTATCTGCTAAGGTATATATTTTTTCTGCATCATGCAGATATTTTGACTTTGGATACGTATCAACAAACTCATGATAAGCGCTGATAGTATTTACATAACGCTCTTCTTGCTTGGTTTTTACACTTGCTTTTGCAAACTTATACAGAGATCGTACTATCATATATTGATAATAATCGCTGCTTAAAGATTCCGGATAATTATGCATTACAGACTTATAGGCAATGCTTGCCGCCTTATATTGGGCAATGTTATAATATAGCTGTGCAGCGTCAGATTCCTTCATTTCCAGCTTCTTGCGGCACTCTTCCATATAGCTGTTCGCCTCTGCTATTCGCTTTGAGCCAGGGTGCATATTCACATAAGACTGCATTGCCTCGTAAGCTTTTATAGTATTGGTCTGGTCCAGCGAGTATTTAGGAGAGTACTTGTAGAGGGAAACGGCGTGCATGAATTCGCACTCATCTGCATCCTTGCTATTAGGGAAGAAATCCACAAAGTTCTTAAAGTGATAAGAAGCAGATAGATAATCCTTCATGTAATAGTTGGTATAGGCATAGCGGTAATACAAAGGTTCATAGTTCTTTGTATTCTTCATTATTGGCAATAAGCTTTCGTAAAGCTCGTTGGCACGCTGCCATTGTTTTTT
>JAFDXS010000692.1 GCA_018267795.1 Bacteroidota bacterium
CCTGCCATTTGTCAGTGGCTCATTGCGTGCAGAGGGTATCATGCAGGATAAGATTTCTGGCTCAGATGCCGAGTTGGATAATTTTGTGTACCAACAAAATGACCCTACCACACGTACTGCAAACTACGGTGGCAAATGGCTAAACATGTATGTGGGGCTAAACTTTCATACCAGTTGTGGGCCTTTAAATCGTTTTACGCTGTTGGCGGAATATGGAATGCCTGTATATCAAAATTTGAATGGTGTACAGATGGCATTGCATAATAACATACTGGCAGGACTGTATTATTCATTTTAAAAAAAGCACACGCATTTTGATAGCTGCCTGAATGGGCAGCCTCTCTGTGCATTAATCTCAATTATCAAATAAGAAATCATGAAAAGAATTTTTTCAATAAGCATACTTGCTCTTTCCATATTCAGCATACTGATAAGCTCTTGTAAAAAGAACAACGATAACAAAACTACCTCAATGGGTACCGTGTACATTCATTTGCATACTGATATAGATACTAACGAAGTGGATGATAAAACCCAATTGTACAGCGATGGTAACGGCAGGCAGTTCTCATTATCTACAGCGCAGCTTTATATTTCAAACTTTAAGCTAAACAGTGCTAACGGTACTGTGGTAAGTATAGCGAATGCACATATACTGAAAAGTATAGATAGCGAGCAATACCTGGTAGGCAATGCCCCTATTGGCAGCTATACTTCTGTAACATTTGATGTAGGTCTTGATGATGCTACTAATGCATTAAGCCCCACGGCGTTTAGTACTACAGGTTATGTTCCTAATACAACAATGTGGTATGGTAATACGACACAAGGTTATATGTTCATGAAGCTGCAAGGCATGGCTGATACAACTGCGACAAAGACAGGTACTAATCTCGTGCCGTTCTCTTATGAGATAGGATCAGCTGCTAATCGTAAAACCATTACAACAGGTTCGCGTGGTACCGGTGCATTTTCATCATATCCTGTATATACACTGCTAAAGGATGGGGTAATATATGTGCACATGGTATGCGACTACGGCAAGCTGCTTTCCGTAGTGAATTTTAAAACGCAGGATTCTACAGACTCTTATACAAATCACCCTTCGTTAGCTACTACTATAGCTAATAATATACCGAATATGTTCCGTTATGAAGAATAGCCGTGTATTAATATGTGGTGTCATTGCCATTGCGCTGGGCTGCGTGATGGTAATGACCTCATGTACCTATAAAAGTAGGAGTGCTGTAAATCCGAATGTGAGCTTTAGCAAAGACCTTATCCCCATTTTTCACAATAGTTGTGCTATAAACAGCGGTTGTCATGAAGGTGCTAATAATGGTAATGATAATATAGACTTCAGAGATAGCATTGCATACAACACTATAATGAACAAAGGATTAGTAAATACAAGCAATCC
>JAFDXS010000693.1 GCA_018267795.1 Bacteroidota bacterium
TGGTAGCCCTCATGACAAAGCACTTATTGGCTGGCAAGGATATCTCATTATTCTTTTATGGCCAGGCTTATGGCTTCTCTTTTATTGAATGCCTCTTCATACTGCCCTTCTATGCCTTATTTGGCGTGTCAACTCTAAGTGTAAAGATTGGTATGCTGCTACTCTGGACAATAGGTGTGATATTTCTTTACAAAGCATTTGCTGCTCTTAGCCGGAATCCAAATACATCTTTAGTCCTTATAATCACTTTCATCGCATTGCCTGCCTGGGCCGTATGGTCTATGAAGGCGCGAGGGGGCTACCTCACGGCATTTACGGCTACGTCTATTATACTCTACCTGCTGTTTAAGAAAGAGGGAAAGAAGACATCACTTACTTATTACATCATAGGTGTACTGACAGTATTAGTCTATCAAAGTCAGCCGCTATGGCTGCCAGGTCTTATCCCGCTGCTGCTGTTTAAGGGCTTTGAGAAAAAGAGACGTTTGCTTGACATGGCAATACCTATTGCTATTCTATCTCTTGCTTTTCTGCACCTTAAGCAAAGCTTACCGCAGTTTTATATACCTAAAGATTTCATATCACTGCAGGAAAGCATTAAGAACATCCCGCGTATCCCTGCATTCCTATACGCCTCGCAGCATGGCAAATATTTTTTCGATCAGCTTCAGCATCCGGATAATATCACTGCACTCTGCGCCATTCTTGTTTGCGCTATAACAGTAATATTACTATTCATAGCATTAGCTCGCTTTATTAAGTCCGGAAAAATTACCCTGTTTACTATTGCAGCTTTGTCCATAGTACTCACCCTATCATATACTATCATCTCAGAAAAATTAGAACCTCGCTATCTATTGCCCATAGCAGGTTTCACATGTATTACGCTGCAAACATTTTTAGCTGAACGACCCTCTGCAGCCAGAATATTTTATCCTGTAGCAGCTATAACAATACTCTGTGGCAGTTATTCATTATACACATTTAAAGACTTCATGTTCTGTAAAACCACTGAGAAACCATTTAGGCAAACCTTACAATACTTGGAAGACAACAATGTGCATTACACCTACTGCAATGACAACCTGCTCACCTGGCAGATAATATTTTACTCCAATGAGCAGGTACTTTGCCACGAAAGGTTTCTTCCGGGCCGCTACCCTGCATATACGCACAAAGTGGACAGCGCCTATTATGCTGGCGCAAAAACAGCCCTAATAGGCTTTGAGCAGGAATACTATGGGCTTGACATACATCCTTCACTAACAATGAAGGGCTTCTTTATTGTTTACAATCCACCCAAAACATTGCTGCAAAAAAACTTCCGTCTCTGGTGAGCTATATAGACTGGAATTGCCGCAGGAAGCGTACATCATTCTGCGAGTAAAGTCTCAGGTCATTTACC
>JAFDXS010000694.1 GCA_018267795.1 Bacteroidota bacterium
GTTCCTGATAGCAGCAAATGAAGTGCCTGAATATGCTATAGACAGAGAACATGGCAGGAATTGGTCTCAACGTGTATGGCTTGACATGAAGCACCAGTCAGACTCAGTAATGAAGATAGTGCTGCCACAGTTTAAAAAAGCTATGAGCCATTAAGGACATAGAGGTGATCGGCGTCACAAAGCCTATAGCTGACCTGCGCCCATATTTCTGTTGCTTGTTTATTGGTGAGTGTGCCGTTAACTAAAAAGCGTGGCTTGTTATGCTCATCGTATATTACACTGAAACCATAACTTTCATAGAGGGGTGTGTTGAAAACCTGGCTTCGCTCTACCATGGAGAAGATGCACAAATAGCGACGGGAATGGTATTGACGTACCTCTAAAAAAGTTTTCAAGCCGTCAACTTCAATTTTATAATATTTTAAGCAAGTAACATTAGACAGGTTACTATTGTTAATTAGTGTCATAGCATTAAGAAGGAATCAGGCTTAATTCACTTTTCTTTAAAAAGTCATTGAAATAATCTTTCCTAATAACAAAGAGGTGTTCCTGTAGTTTTTGACTGTCTATGCAGGTATTGGCTTTCACCTCATTAAGCATTTTTTCTGCGTTGGCAGTGAGCTCATTATTTATCAGTTTCAACCTCTTGTTGAATATATTGAGATAATCATGAGCAGAGCCGGTAGTATGGCTAAATGAAAGAGAAAGCACGTTGATGTGCTTTTGCACTATTGTATTTGCAATGCACCTGTAATGTTGCAAAACCTGCCTTTCTATATCTGTACTTAGCATATACGCCAATTTGAAACAAAAGTAACAGGCAGCTAAGAGCTATGTAAGCGCATTGCTACGGATTTTATAGCGTAGTATTACTTTTAAATTTTGCGTAGAACTACGTATTGTATAAGTGAGTTATGTATATATTTTTGTGAAAACATTATTTAATAACTAAACACACACGCAACCAATGTCATTCGTAACAGATTTGAACCAGATGAATCATGATATTCCCTGGCAGCAAGCAGTAACTATGGTAAACCTTTACAACGGACAAAAGTCCGCAATCCTAAGCGGCGCGTATGGGAGTACGCCAGGAACCCTCCTTAATTATGAAACATTTAACCTGGCATGTGTACAAGCTGTAATTGGGCAGTATGGCGCAGCGGGCTTTAGAATATATATGGGTATGGATACACTGAACAGGATAAGGTGTATAATGGTAGCCGCAGATGCTAATGGCCATGACATAATAATGGATAATGGCAATAATTCATTAGTAATGGTAAAAGAAGTAGGACAACGATACCCATAATAGAAAACTGAGCATAAGAAGCTGTATGAGTAGCAAGATAGAATTTTTGATGAGTCTGAGCATCCTATTGCCCCTGGTGATAGGA
>JAFDXS010000695.1 GCA_018267795.1 Bacteroidota bacterium
GAGTGTACTAAAGGCAAGCCCTGTGAAAATAGGTGCTAAGCTGGGTACAAGCGGCAAAATATTTGGTAGCGTAACTGCTATACAGCTAGCTCGCGCTATACGCGAACAGAAAGGCTATGAAATAGACCGCCGCCGCATAAGCATCCTTGATGATGTGAAAGAGGCCGGTACGCACAAAGCACAGATAGACTTTGGTAAAGACAACGTGATAGAAATAGAATTTGAAGTGGTAGGCGAATAATAAACGCCCCTATATAAAAGAGTATGGCCCGCAAACGCGGGCCATACTCTTTTATAGGACAAGTGCGAAGAAAAAAAAGCGGAGGGTGTGGGTGACTTTAAGATATTTTTAACCTTTTAATAATAATCTGAGTATTCATACAATCGATAGCAGTACTTTATGCAGGTTTTGTACCTTTGCGGCGCTATGGATATAGAAGTACTGAAATCTAAAATACACCGCGTAAAGATAACAGAGGCGAACCTGCACTACATAGGTAGCATTACCATTGATGAGGCGCTGATGGATGCGGCGAACTTCATTGAAAATGAGAAGGTACAGGTGGTGAACATAGACAATGGCGAACGCCTGGAAACGTATGTGATAAAGGGCACACGCGGCAGCGGTATGATATGCATGAATGGCCCTGCAAGCAGAAAGATGGCTGTGGGAGATACGATTATAATAATTTCATATGCAAGGATGGATTTTGAAGCTGCGAAGCAATATAAGCCAACAATAATATTCCCTAAGGAGAACAATAGTTTGTAATCCCTTATCTTTACTGTGATGAAGAAAACCCTCCTCACAATACTGCAATATGTTATTTTCCTTGGGCTGGGTATTTACATCATTTTCCATTTATTGCACCAGCTGGATGCAAAACAGCGGGAAAACCTGGTGAATGCTATAAAGAGCGTACACCTGTGGTTGTTAGCCCCGATATTCGTAATAGGATTTTTGTCTCACCTCTTCCGCGCACTAAGGTGGAAGCTGCTGCTGGAGCCGCTGAACATACATCCGTCCAGCGTAAACGTGACTTTTTCGGTGCTGATAGGGTATATAGCCAACCTGGTGCTGCCAAGGGCAGGCGAGGTGGCCAAGTGTACGGTGCTGGGGCGCTATGAAAAGATGCCTGCGCACAAGATGGTGGGGACTATAGTGGCAGAGCGTGCGTTTGATGTGTTTTGCCTGATAATAATAACTGTGGTGGCCTTCCTGCTGCAGGCGCATATAATAGGTAGCTATGCTGCTGAACTAGGACACCGATTTTTCGAGAACATAGTAAAGAACAGGGTGGTGCTGACAATAGTGCTGGCGGTGGTGATAGTGCTGATGGTGATACTGATAATGATGTATCGCAGGCATAGGGAAACAAAATTTGGCCACTTTC
>JAFDXS010000696.1 GCA_018267795.1 Bacteroidota bacterium
TGCTGCAAATATGCGAAAACAAAAATGCAAAGCAGGTAGTAAAGGCAAAATCTATGGTGACGGAAGAAATACACCTGAACGATTTCCTTGCCAAACACAATATAGAATCTGTAGAGACTGATCTGGGAGAATACATACAACAACTGGACGGTGAAGCGCCCTATCATATAGTAACGCCCGCCATGCACAAAAGCAAGGAAGACGTGGCAAAGGTGTTTCATGAGAAACTGGGCACTGCACCAAACCTGTCACCCACAGAGCTTACACAGATAGCACGTAAGAACCTGAGGGAAAAATACATAACTGCAGAGATAGGCATAACCGGTGGCAACTTTCTGCTGGCGGATGTAGGTGGTGTATGCGTAACGGAGAATGAGGGCAACGCGCGCTTGAGCACCGCCTTCCCTAAAACGCATATTGCTATAGTGGGCATTGAAAAAATGCTGCCATCTATTAATGACCTTCCTTTATTCTGGCCGCTGCTGGCTACCTATGGGACCGGGCAGCAGGTAACGGTGTATAACAGCATCTTCCTGGGGCCACGCCAGGCCAATGAAACAGATGGCCCTGAGGAAATGTATGTGATACTGCTGGACAATGGCCGCACTAACCTGCTGCGCCCCGAAGTGCGTGAAAGCATGTACTGCATACGCTGCGGCTCATGCCTTAATGCCTGCCCTGTATATAAGAATATAGGCGGCCATGCGTATGGTGCTACTTATAGCGGCCCCATAGGCTCAGTAATAACACCGCATCTGAAGGGTATGGAGGAATACAAGCACCTGAGCTATGCATCGAGCCTGTGCGGCAACTGTACCGAGGTATGCCCGCTGAAGATAAACATACACGAGATGCTGCTGGAGAACAGGCACATAGCAGCAGAGGAAGAACACCTGAACGACTTTAAAGAAAATACGGGCTGGAAAGCTTGGAAAATAGCTATGCTGAATCGCAAGCTGATGAATGTGGCCAATGCAGGCATAAAAAACAAAGTGGTAAACACACTCTTTAAAAATAGCTGGGCGCTGGAGCGCAACAATCTTAACTTTCCGGCAAAGACTTTTAACGACTTTTGGAAGGAACGCAGTAAACAGTAATAGCCACCCCTACAGCCATGAAGCCTATAGCAGTATATAGCTCCCAAACAAGCAAACGCCTGCAATATGTGCTGGACTGGCTCTTCAATGAACGATTGGGTACTGGCTATACTTTAATCACTGATGAGGTTTCGCTTAAAGAGCTACCTTTTTTCATTGCCTATGGCGATTTTTTTCCTAATGCATTATCCATACCTGCTGTATCCCTGCTATGGGAAAGCGAAATAAAAGCCCATACTATACCACTGGGCGTATGTGGCGATACACCTTGCCTCTATGATGTAAATGATCCGG
>JAFDXS010000697.1 GCA_018267795.1 Bacteroidota bacterium
GGGGCATACCCTTCATATAGTACTTCATCATAGTTACTGGTATCCTTACCGAGTGCATTTTTTATAGCGCCTTCAATGCGGTCTTTAGGCATATTTAAAGACTTGGCATTCTGCATCACACGACGCAAAGCAGGGTTCACATCCGGGTCAGGACCACCTTTCTTTACAGCTATAGCTATTTCTTTACCTACACGTGAAAATTGCTTCGCCATGCGGTCATAGCGGGCAAACATCTTGGATTTACGTACTTCAAATATTCGACCCATATAGAGCTTTGTATTTATTTAATATTAAGGGCGCAAAAATAAACAATAGTTTTCAAAGTTGTGAAGAATGCTGAGGCGGGTCATTGAAGCCCGAGATTGTATTACAATAGACAGATAAACAATGAAAGGCATAATTGCAGAAAAAATTGCCGTTTTTACGATTTTTGCCTGTATGGTTTTGCCAGATTGAGTTTCAGAGGATTGCCACAGGGTATAATTGGGTATAAAAGGTATAAAGTAATTCAAAACTAAAAAGTCAAAATTAAAAATCGCTTTCCTGAGGAAGTTTCTCTGAAAGAGCTGAATGTGACATTTCGTGGAAAATAGTTTTCGAGACATTTTCCCAGTGATACCATCTTGAAAGGCTTGCTGCTGTTATGTTATAATATTTTTATAAAAAGTAACATTGATGGGCAGAAGTACACAAAAAGGTAACAAAATGTCGCATTTGAAAAAGTATAAAGTAAAAGTGCATAGTAAAAAGACATAGAGCGTGCAGAGGGTTTACAGTATGTCAAAGAACTTGTATGCAATCATACCTTGGTAAAACTGAGTGCATGGCTCGGGGGATGTCTCGCTAGCGCTCGACATGACGGGCTTGATTAGGCAAGATACGACTATGAAGATGCTGTTTCCAAGAAAACATATCCACATCTTTCAAATTGATTGTATCAAATAGACTTCTACACTTTCTATAGGCTTGACCAACGTGAGCCAAAGTGTAACCGTTCTTAGAAAATAAATGTTTTAATGTTACCGCGCGTGGAGTTAAAAAGCTTGCTTTTTACAAACATTATCTTTTTCGCACTTATATTCCATGCATATTTATCAATATGTATTAGCTGCCTATTGCCCTGTTTATTTAATACGTTCTCTGAATAACAATAAATATCATCTTTATCATCGATTAAAATGAATCTATGCATTACGACTAATTCATCAAAGTATTCTTTTGGTGAGTTGTAAAATAATAGTTTCTCAATTTTGCCATTAACATTCTTGTAAATATATAAATGACTATGATTACCAAAATCTGGATCGTCAGTTACTATTGCCACTTCCGGGACCCCATCTTTGTCGATATCTAAAATCCGATATTGGTCAAGATTACCTTTTTCATTCAG
>JAFDXS010000698.1 GCA_018267795.1 Bacteroidota bacterium
ATTATTTTTTACCTGGCTCGCCACAAGAAGGCTGGAGCATACAAATTGATTCTTTACGAGCTGATGCCTGGAACCAAATGGGCTGTGGTGGATCACTAATGGACCCGGGACTAACAGGTCGCAATATATCTGACACTACCATAGACAGTGTAAGGAGAGCAATATGGCGGGGAATGTTTGATAGCGTAGAGATAACGCAAGTAACTACGCTTGATACTACATCTATGTTTTTTACTGTACATGTCATTTTTAAAAACCGCTCACATACAGTACGTAACAATGTTTACTATTTACGCACTGTAGATCCAGATAATGATGAACCGGAATCCAGCAGCTTTATCACTAAGAATAAAATAGAATATCAATTACCTAATCTGCTGAATGCTGTGCTCATTTCCGCAACAGGAAGTACAGGTGCCTGGCTGGGCCTGGGTACAAGAGATAGTATAGCAAAGTGTTTTATTATTAAATCAGGCCTTGCGCCAAATAAAGGGGTTGGCGCTAACGGCCTGGATAGTATGTTTGGCAGATTTGGAGGTATAGGGGATACAACAGCTTATCAATACCAGGATTCTAATACGGCAGACCAGGGAATAGGGCTGGTTTTTAAAATAAGTACGCTGAATCCTGTACCTACCGATAGCGTCATTATCTCTTATGCCTATATATTCAGCGGGGCAAGAGGAGACGTAGATGCTGCATTGAGTAGCACTGTGGCACCATGGTCGCTTGATACTACGCACACAAATACCGAAGTGAATAATGTCAGTACAGCAGGGGGGACTGTAAAAGTGTACCCAAATCCATTTAAAGACGAGATTGCAATAACAGGAGCTTCTCTAGGAGGCCATGTAGTGCTATATGATAATATGGGCAGAAGGGTGCAGCAAATATTCAATATAGAAAATGATAAATCTGCAAACATATTTCATTTGGCTAACCTGCCGACTGGCTTATATATAATGGTGGTGACAGATAAGAATGGTAATATAGTTTCAAAAACACCTCTACAAAAACAATAGATAGAATTGAATAAAACTTTAATGAGTATAGTGTACTAAGATAGTATGCTATACTCATTTCTAATTTTTCAACAATTGCTGATTTAATGGCTTTTATTCTTTTTTGATGTAACAGGATGAAATTTGATTTATTAAGGGCTTGTTAAGCAAATATAAAGCTGCTGTTAAGGTGGTCAGTATTGTTTGTCGTGGTGTGCTGACGTTGAATCTTTGCAATGTCAAAACGAAGAAGACAACACAATAAAATGAAAAAGATCATCGCCATCGCCAGCCTTTTCACTGCCTTTACTACTATAGCTAATGCGCAAACTGTATCTGCAACAGCCACGCAGACAGTGAATTTAAATCTTACTGATGTTATCAG
>JAFDXS010000699.1 GCA_018267795.1 Bacteroidota bacterium
ATACCTGTGGCTGATGAGTTTGACGCTACTCACTTAAGTGTAAAAAATATTACTATTGATGCTAATCATATAAATATTATTGGGGATACCATTCACGGGCAGGTAACCCATTTGACTGCACTGGAGAGATGCGGGCTGATGATAAAGGAAATGAAGGCAAAGGTGACAGTGTCACCTAATGCGTCTATCTGCGATAACCTGTATCTTGAAACGAACCATAGTAAGGTGCATCATTACTATGCAATGCTGTACAAACGCTTTCCTGACTTTACCTCTTATATTACCAATGTGACAATGGTAGCCCACCTGAATGATGCAGTGGTGGATGAAAGGGATGTAGCATACTTCGCGCCGCTGCTGCGCCGCTACCCTACTGTAGTGCATGTATCAGGAGATGGCAGGGGTACTGTGGCCAATCTTAGCGGGCAGCATATGCTGGTGACAGATGGGAATACGTTGATAAAAGGCAACTTTAGCATGAAGGGATTACCCGACATTTATAAGACGCTGATCGAGTTTCAAGATGGGGAGATTGCCACTACGGGAGCCGGCATACTGCGCTATGCGCCTTCGTTAAGGAATAATCCTAACCTGGCATTAGAGCGTTTAAGCTATGTTTACTTTAAGGGGAACTATACGGGCTATATTGAAAACTTTGCGGTGAATGGGATATTGAGCACCAATCTTGGCTCTGTAACATCTAATGTAAAGATGAATATACCGGGCTTCAGCAGTAATAAAGCTGTTTATTCAGGGACGATATTAAGCGATCATTTTAACCTGGGTGCTTTGCTGCGACAGCCTGAGCTTGGTACCCTTACCCTGAAGGCGGATATAAACGGTATGTCCTTCGACCCTGAACATGCTCAGATAAAAACAGATGCAACGGTAAGTGATTTAGATATTCATGGATATCATTATAAAAATATTTTTGCAGAGGGTACACTGGCAAGGAAACAGTTTACCGGAAAACTGCTGGTGGATGATACTAATCTGGCATTGGCGTTTTACGGGACTATTGACTACAGCCAAAAGATGCTGAGTATAAACGCCAAGGCCAACCTCTTAAAAAGTAACTTTTACAACCTGCATCTTACCAAAGACACGATAGAAGCAGTAGCTGACTTTGACCTTAACTGCACGGCAAGTAATATTGATAATTTCCTGGGGACTGCGAAGCTGTATAATATAGATGTAAAGCGAAACCTGCGTCGCCTGAACCTGGACTCGGTAAATGTAAGCTCTGCTATAAATGGCAATGAAAAGCAGCTTACGGTGCAAAGCAATGATATTACGGCTTCCATAACAGGGAATTATACGCTTTCCAAATTGCCGTACTCCGTGCAATATTACCTTTCGGGGTACTTGCCCAACTATATA
>JAFDXS010000069.1 GCA_018267795.1 Bacteroidota bacterium
GGCTGTTTTTTCAGCTACTGAGCCATTGCGTAATCTATATAAAGGGAAGTGGTCGCCAATAGCATCAACTGTTTTTATGTATTGCTGCAACGCCGCTTTTTCGTTTGGGAAATAGGGCAGTAACTGCTCCACGAAATTTTCACTACCAATACCATGTGGATATTGGATATCTTCTTCTCCAAATGCTATTCGATCAAAACCATTATTATCTAATGCTTTAAGTGATAGGTTATTCATGATGTCGGCATGTCGGAATATGTGCCAAAGTGTATGACCTTCTCCCAGGCCACCTATGTAGTGCACGCAGCTATCGAATATCGTTTTTTGAACCGAGAAAGTTTGCAGGCAGCCGCCTATTTGTTTGTCTTTCTCCAGAACGCAGACTTTCATGCCCTCCTTAGCAAGCATGACAGCAGATAATAAGCCACCAAGCCCGCTTCCGATAATGACTACATCATATAAATCAGGCGAGCTATTGATAATAACGGGATTTAAGAAAGTTATTAATCTGCTTTTTCCAGCATCATTTCCTTTATATCAGCCATTATACGCTTAGCGATATTGCCTGCCATAGTTTCTGTGCTGCTTTCGGCATATATACGTATAATAGGTTCGGTATTGGAAGTGCGCAGATGCACCCAATCGTTATCAAACTCTATACGCAAGCCATCTTCTATATTAATAGGCTGCTTCTTATACTTGTCTTTTATTTGCTTGAAGACTTTTTTCACATTCACTTCCGGTGCCAGTTCTATTTTATTCTTTGAAATGAAATAGTCGGGATATGTGCGGCGTAGTGCTTTTACTGTTTTACCTGATTTGGCAAGGTGTGTAAGAAACAGCGCAATGCCTATTAATGCATCACGGCCATAGTGCAATTCGGGTACTATAACACCGCCATTGCCTTCACCACCTATTACTGCATTTACTTCCTTCATTTTCTTCACTACGTTCACTTCGCCTACTGCACTTGGGTAGTATTGTCCGCCATGTTTTTCTGTAACGTCCTTCAGTGCGCGTGTGGAAGAAAGATTGGAAACCGTATTTCCTTTTTTATGAGATAATATATAATCTGCTATAGCTACTAATGTATATTCCTCACCAAATAAACTACCATCATCGCAGACAAAGCATAGACGGTCCACATCCGGATCTACGGCAATACCCATTGTTGCATTTTGCTTAGCTACTACTGAGCATAGCTCCGTAAGGTTTTCAGGCAGTGGCTCCGGATTATGAGCAAAACGTCCTGTAACCTCTTCATTAATAACAATGACATCAGCAACACCTAATTCTTTAAGTAGCGCCGGAACAGCAAGCGCACCAGTTGAATTTACAGGATCTACAACTATTTTGAAATTCTGTTTTTTTATTGCCTTTACATCTACCAGCGGGTGGGCAAGTATAGTTTCTATATGCTTGCGTATATAATCTTCGTTATAGCTTAGCTTGCCTATTTTATTAATGTCGGCAAACCTGGGTTCATTTTTTTCGGCGTAATCTAAAATCCACTGGCCTGCTTCTGCACTTAAAAATTCACCCTCTTTATTTAACAACTTTAAAGCATTCCATTCCTTAGGATTGTGACTGGCAGTAAGTATAATACCGCCTGCAGCGCTTTCTAATTTTACAGCCATTTCCACTGTTGGGGTAGTGCTGAGGCCAAGGTCAATAACATCGAAGCCTACACTTTGTAAGGTAGAAGCAACAAGATTTCTTACCATTTCGCCACTGATACGACCATCGCGGCCTATAACTATTGTTTTATTCTCTGTATCCTGAGCTATCCATGCAGCGTATGCCGTGGTGAATTTTACAATATCTATGGGGGTTAATCCGGTGCCTGGTTTGCCGCCAATCGTTCCTCTAATACCAGATATAGATTTTATAAGTGCCATATTTCTTTCTTTCAGTGCGAAGATAATAGTTTCATAACCTTGTAAACAATTAAACAAAAAAGATTATTGGTAAAATACAATAAAGCAGTTTGCTTTTATGTTGGTTTCCAACCCAATGGCAGTAAGTTACTATAACAATAATTTATGAATTACCTCAATTAGAGGGATTGCATGTGATAGGTGATTACATTATTTTGCATAAAATATTCCTATATGTCTCCGATTACAAAGAAAATGACCGGACGTTTTATTGCCGGTTTGCTGGTATTGGCAGCAGCCAATACTTGCAGCTATGCCCAGGACCTACAGGCAAGACTGCCGGTGGATCCGCACGTTATCACAGGTAAGTTTGCCAATGGGCTAACTTACTATATACGCCCAAATGCAAAACCGGAAAATAAGGTGGAGCTGCGACTGGTGGTAAATGCAGGCTCTATACTGGAAAATGACAACCAGCAGGGGTTGGCCCACTTTATGGAGCACATGAACTTTAATGGCACTAAAAACTTTCAGAAGAATGACCTGGTAAGCTACCTGCAATCTATAGGCGTACAATTTGGCGCTGATCTGAATGCTTATACATCATTTGATGAAACAGTATTTATATTGCCCATACCGACAGATAAACCGGAAAACCTTGAAAAGGGCTTCCAGATAATAGAAGACTGGGCGCATAATGCACTGCTAACAGACAGTGATATAGACGGTGAACGTGGTGTGGTGCTGGAAGAAAGCCGATTGGGCAAAGGTGCAGGGATGCGTATGCGCGATAAATACTTTCCAAGGTTGGCATCGGGTACAAAATATGCAGAACGCTTGCCTATAGGTAAAGATGATATACTGAAGAACTTTAAGTATGGTACCATCCGTAGCTTTTACCACGACTGGTATCGCCCTGATCTGCAGGCGGTAATGGTGGTAGGTAATATAGATAGCGCTACTGCTATGAAGATGCTGCAAAAGCATTTTGGCAGCCTGCAAAACCCTAAAAATGAACATGAACGTACTTATGTAACTGTAAAACCACGTACAGCACCTGATGCTATGGTGGTAACCGATAAAGAAGCTACTAATGCATTTCTGCAGATAATGTACCCATTCACTAAAAAACATGATGATATAACGCTGGGTGACTATAAGGAAGCCTTGAAACGCTACCTGGTAATATCTATGCTGAACACTCGCCTGAGCGACCTGGCGCAGGGAGCCAATCCGCCATTCGTATTTGGTGCAGCTAATTTCCAGGGGCTTATACATGGCTATGAGAGCTTTAGCTGCTTTGCAATGTTTGGCAACGGTGGTGCTGAAACTGCTGTAAATGCGGTAACTGCTGAAATAGTACGTGCTCAGAAATATGGCTTTACGGAAACAGAACTGGAGCTGGCTAAGAAAGACATGATGAGCAATATAGAAAAGCAGTATAACGAGCGTGAAAAGACGGAGAGCAAGACATACGTATCTGAATACATCCGCAACTTCCTGGATAAGGAAGATATGCCCGGCATAGAAAATGAATACAGTTATTATAAAGAATTGCTGCCAACTATAGGACTGACTGATGTAAGCGGCCTGGTAAAAGAATGGACTGCTAATTCCAATACATTTACGCTGATAACAGCGCCTGATAAACCGGAAGAAAAGCTGCCTAATGATGCAGACCTGCTGGCTATGACTAAAAAAGGCCTGAGCCAGGACGTGAAGCCGATGGAAGAAAAGAAAGTGGCCAGCAGCCTGATGGATAGTAAACCAACACCGGGTAAGGTAACTGCTACCCAAAAAGATGAGCAACTAGGTACTACTACATATACGCTAAGCAATGGCATAAAGGTGACTATAAAACCAACCGATTTTAAAAGTGATGAAATACTGATGCGTGGCCTGAAACAGGGCGGTACAGGCAGTTATGGCGTAGCTGATAAATACAATGCAAGCTTTTGTACTAACGCTATACAGGCAATGGGCGTAGCAGCTTTTACTCCTGCAGACCTTGACAAAGTAACGGCGGGTAAAGATATACGTGCAAATACCTTTATGACTGATGTGAGTGATGGGGTACAGGCATCCAGTACTGTAAAAGATTTTGAATCTATGCTGCAACTTGTAAACTTAAACCTGACACAACCACGTAAAGATGGCCAGTTGTTTAACGCTTACAGAAAAAAAATGGAAACACAATTCCAGAATATGCGCGCTAATCCGCAAATGGCATTTTCTGATACGCTGTATAAAGTGCTATACAACAATAACCCCCTTGCTATCATGGTGCCTAAAGCTGAAGATTTTGAGAAAATGAACCTTGACAGAGTAGCAGATATTTATCATAATGAATTTGGCAGTGCAGATGGTTACCAATTCTTTATAGTAGGTAACGTGGATGAAAAAACAGCGATACCACTGATAGAAACATACTTGGGCAGCATACCTGCTACAAATAAGCAGGTGAGCTTTAAAGATAATGGTGTGCGTCCTATAAATGGAGTGCATAAACTGGATGTAAAAAAAGGCAGTGAAAAGCAAAGCATGATAGCGGCTAATTTCTATGGTGATATAAAATACACTGAGGATATGCAACTGAAAGCTCAGGCTGTAGCTGAAGTGCTGAATATAAAAGTGATAGAAGAGCTGCGTGAAAAAATGGGTGGCATATATACCGGGGGCTTCAGAGCATCTGTAGTAAAAGAACCATATGAACACTACAATATGTCTCTGCGCCTGCCCTGCGGACCTGAAAATGTAGATAAGCTACTGGCTGCAGCAAATGAAGAAATTAAAAACCTGAAAGAAAAAGGCCCTGATGCGAAAGACGTAGAGAAAATAAAGAGCCAATGGCTGGAGAAATACCACACCAGCGTAAAGGAGAATAAATATTGGACTGAAAAACTGGAGAACGTAATGTTCTGGGGTAGGGACAAAAACAATGTACTAGACTATGAAGCAGTGGTAAATAAACTGAGTGCCTCTGATATTCAAAATGCAGCAAAGCAGTTGTTTAATGGCAAAAATGAATTCATCTCAGTTTTATATCCTGAGCCTTCAGGGCCAAGCAGCTCCAGGAACAGTAATTAGAATAACATCACATAGAATACAACAGAAAGGCTGCATTTATTGCAGCCTTTCTCTATATAACAATAGCTATTGTTTTATTATTTAGGCAGTAACCACAGTTTTGCTATAGAATCTGTAATGTGTACCAGGTCGCTATAGGTATCGGGCTTTGTGACAAAACAGTTAGCGCCTAACTGATATGAGACTTCCTTATCTTTTTCAGACGAAGAAGTTGTAAGCACAATAACCGGAATTGGCTTTAAGTTATCTGTGTCTTTTATTTCCTTTAAAATATCCCGGCCACTTTTGCCAGGCATATTTAAGTCTAATAATATTAGTGCATCCTGATGGGGTATCGGGTTGTCTACAAGGTACGCTAATAGCTGGTCGCCATTTTGCATAAAGACATAGTCATAATGGTGTTTATTCTGTAAAAATGCATCCTTAATTGATTCCCTGTCATCCTCGTCATCATCTACAATAAATACGGAATAGTTCTTTGTCAATTTCATAAAGGAATAATTATGGTGAATGTTGCGCCTTTGTTTAGAGCGCCTGTAGCATATATGGTACCAGAATGATTTTCTACTATCTTTTTGCATATTGCTAAACCTATGCCTGTGCCTTCGTATTCCTGCTTGCCATGAAGCCGCTGGAATATGGTGAATATCTTATTGGCATAAATGTTATCAAAGCCTATTCCATTATCTGTAAATGTTAGTTGTAGATATCTTTTAGCCTGTACAATGCCATAGCCTGCCACTTCGCCATAGGATACATATTTATGCGTAACAGTGATCTGTGGCTGAATATTTTCCTGTGAGAATTTTAGTGAATTATTTATAAGGTTTTGAAAGAGTTGCCTGAACTGTGATGGGACAACATGCACTGTGGGCAGATCGCTGTATGTAACTAAAGCATTTTTTTCTTCAATTTTATGCTCAATGCTTTGAAGCGCCTCAGCTAAGATATCGGCAAGGTTAACTGGTTCGTAATTTTTATTACCGGTAATAGTAGATACAGATAAAAGATCACTAATCATTACCTGCATTCTTCTTGATGAGTCTATAATTTTTTGAAGATATACTTGTCCATCCGCTGTCAGACGATTGTGCTGACTCATATACAAGCGATCGCCGAAGGTTGATATTTTTCTTAATGGCTCCTTCAAGTCATGACTGGCTACATAGGCATATTCTTCAAGGCTGGCATTTGATTGTTGTAATTCATTATTTTTCTGAAAAAGAGAGCGTTCACTATCCTGAAGCTGCTCTATCATGTTTTCGCGTTCGGTAACATCCATCACTGTTCCTCTAACTACCTTTTTACCATTCTTTTCTCCAGCTATACCTTTTGACCAAATTTTCTTCTCTTTTCCATTTCTTGTATACCTATATACAGTGTTAAATGAGCTGTTGGTATCTATTGCATTTTTTCTTGTTTCATTTATTGTCCCAATATCTTCAGGATTAATGAACTTTACGATCTCATCTCTTTTGAATCCCTCCTCAAGCTCAAATATCTTTAGAAAATGTGGGGTAACTGTTAATTCGTTGGTTTCAATATCCCACTCATAGCTGGCCATATTGGCTTGTTCCTGCGCCTCTAATAATTGTTCTTCCTGGTATATTAATTGTTCGGCAGTATTTTTCTGGGCGTTTATGTCCAGCATAATGCCAATTATTTCCACTGGTTCGCCCTGGCTATTTCTTCGGAATACCGCTGTGTAGTTGCGCATCCAGATATATTCACCTTTAAGGTTTTTAATTCTGAGATCCCAGGAAATAACGTTGCCATCATTCACTGTGTTGAATGTTGCCAATATGCTGCTCGTATGTGCCAGGTCATCCGGGTGAATAATGCCGGCAAGTATGCCAGCACCTAGCTCCTGCAATTCGTCGAATGTATGCCCAAGGAACTGCTCGTAATTTTTGTTGATAAATATAAAGCGGCTATTTTCAAGACTAAAGACATAATTTAAGCCCGGAGTAGTATTAGATATCTTCTCGATCATGTAGAGCTGATCGTTTATTTTATCTTTCAGTAGTCTTATGTATGTATTTGCCGCTGCTGTATTGCTCTTAGTAGAGTAGGTATCAATTTCGTTAAACAACTCAATTATCTCTTCGGGGTTATAGGTATAGGTAGTAATGAATTTGCTTAGTGCCCTTTTGCGAATATAGCTGCCAAGTGTGAGGTCTTCTGCTTTAATATCATAGCGGCCTACAATGCCCATCTGATCATCTACCCAGAGTTTTAGAGACTTTTCAATTTGCTCGTCTATACGGTTTTCTTCCACGGCAGTGAGAAACTCAGTATGTGAAGGGATAGACATGGATATAATCTCTTCCTCGGACATAGACTGGAAGAAATTCAATAAAGGCATGTTTACTTGTCTTGCTAAAGTAAGCTGCTCACGAATGTATGGTATTATGTAATTATCCCTAATGTGTTTGGCGTAATTGGGAAAGTGTTTGAAGATTAGTTTGCCTTCCAATCCCTCTTTGGGGTTATTGATTACAGCGTCTTCCACAAATAATATTTTAGGGTGGTTACTAATATCAATAATCAACGAATTGACTATTGTGGATATTGACTACATAGAATATAACCTATAATTATTTTGTTAAAAACCATGCCAAAGAGTTAAAAAAATAACGCCATGCTGTTAAGCATAGCGTTATAAAAATATAAATCAAAATGTATTTAAGCAGGCTGTAATGCTACTCTGATCCTGGATTCGATTTCTTCCATCACTTCAGGATTGTCAAGCAGGAATTGCTTAACTGAATCGCGGCCTTGGCCAATTTTATTTTCATTATAGCTGAACCATGAACCGCTTTTTTGAAGAATGCCCAGTTCCACACCCATATCTATAATTTCACCCACTTTGCTGATACCTTCACCAAAAATTATGTCGAACTCAACCTGGCGGAATGGGGGAGCAACTTTGTTTTTTACCACCTTCACCCTTGTACGGTTACCGCTGGCTACATCGCCATCTTTTATCTGGCTTATGCGACGGATATCAAGACGTACCGAAGCATAGAATTTAAGGGCATTACCACCGGTAGTTGTTTCAGGATTGCCGAACATTACACCGATCTTTTCACGAAGCTGGTTAATGAATATACAGCAACAACCTGTGCGCGATATAGTAGCTGTAAGCTTGCGCAGTGCCTGGCTCATGAGGCGTGCCTGCAAACCCATTTTGCTTTCACCCATCTCGCCTTCCAGTTCGCCTTTCGGTACTAGGGCAGCAACGGAGTCGATTACCACTACATCTACAGCGCCTGATGATATAAGACGGTCTGCTATTTCAAGACCTTGCTCACCATAGTCTGGTTGAGAGATGATGAGGTTATCTACATCTACGCCCAGCTTGCGTGCGTAGCTTGCATCGAAAGCGTGCTCCGCATCTATTATAGCACAGATGCCGCCTTTCTTTTGCGCTTCTGCTATGGTGTGTATTGCTATTGTTGTTTTACCTGAAGATTCAGGGCCATATATCTCAATAATACGTCCACGGGGAAAACCACCTACGCCTAAGGCCACATCCAGTCCTAAAGATCCTGTGCTGATGACATCAATATTTTCTTTTTGTTTGTCACCAAGCAACATTACCGATCCTTTGCCATAATCCTTTTCAATCTTATCAAGGGCTAACTTGAGCACCTTCTGTTT
>JAFDXS010000006.1 GCA_018267795.1 Bacteroidota bacterium
TTGGGTTTTGTGTAGCCAGTACAAAGAAAGGGGCAGGTAATTTATATAGGGTGCCGCCTATGGTTATGTTTTTTTCCTGCATAGCTTCCAGTAGGGCTGCCTGTGTTTTAGGTGGCGTACGGTTTATTTCATCTGCAAGAATTATGTTGGCAAATATGGGGCCTTTCAGGAAACGGAATTGTCTTTGTTCATCCAGTATCTCAGCGCCTGTTATATCGCTGGGCATAAGGTCAGGTGTGAACTGTATACGTTTAAATGACAGGTCTAATACATCTGCTACTGTCTTTACCAACAAGGTTTTAGCAAGGCCGGGTACGCCTACCAGCAGGCTATGCCCGTTGCATAGTATAGAGATGAGCAATTTGTTCACTACATCATCTTGTCCTACTATCACATGTGCAATTGACTTCCTTATAGCTTCATACTTTTCTTTTAAGGCATTTGCTGCATCTATATCCGTTGCGTACGACTGCATGTTTATTGGTTCTTTATTTATATTAATGTGGAAGTTCCATTATTTTGTGTAAACAAACAAATACTATTAATCGTGGATATTACACTTAATCAGGCACAGCAGCAGGTAGATGAATGGATAAAAACAGTAGGCGTACGCTATTTCAATGAGCTTACAAACCTGGGGATATTAATGGAGGAAACTGGTGAACTGGCGCGTATCATGGTGCGCAAGTATGGCGAACAATCGTACAAAGAAAGCGATAAAGGCAAAGACCTTGCAGATGAAATGGCTGATGTGCTATGGGTACTTATCTGCCTTGCTAACCAGACAGGTGTAAACCTGACAGAAGCGCTGGCTAAAAACTTTCAAAAGAAAAACATTCGCGATGCAGAGCGGCATAAGCAAAATGATAAGTTGAATGATAAATAACAAAGGCTGCCATTTGGCAGCCTTTGTCTATAAGAGAAGTAAGTCAGTTATTATTTTATAACAGTCAGTTTACTGCCTATTGCATCACCATTGCTGGTAGTTACAGTGTACAGGTAGTTGCCTGCAGCCATGTTTGCTGTTGATACCTGGATAGTGTGTTCACCATTACCAAGGCCTTTCTGCTGAATAGTATTCAATACACGGCCGCTCATGTCCATTATCTGAACGGTTACATCTGCATTCTTAGTTAAAGAGAACTTGATGTTAGTGTTATCGATTGAAGGATTAGGATAAGCACCAGAGAAGGTTAAACCACCTTTGGTAACACCACCTACGCTTAGTGGATCTAATTCTACAATAGGAACCATTGCAAGGAACTCAGAAAAACCATGCTCCTGGTAAAGGTCAACCCATACGTTATTTTGCAAGATGCAATTGCGAGATTGATATAAATTATAAGTTCCTTTATTTATAAAGTAATCATCATGACCCGGAGCAGTTATAGTACCTGCAGGAGTTCGTGTTTCTGCTAAGCCAACTGTGTCAGCCGGACTGCCGTATGTATATGCCTGATCGAAAGTATATCCGATAAAAAATGGCGTATTTACTTCAGGTGAATTGTCAAATGGTGTATAAGTTAATTTAACAGTTCCAATTGCGATATCACCATGTGCAGCATTTAATGCCAGATGGCCAAAGCTATCACCTGTAGAAGCTAATACACTTCCAGGAAAGCCAGCAACTGAATCCATACCAACCCCTGTAGGAGCTATATCTTTACCTGTATTGTCAACTGTCCAAACATGAAAAGTAAGTTTTTCATGACCAACGGTGTTTAAGGAACCTCCCCATGCACTCAGCATACCTGTAATCTTGTAAGATTTGGTAGAATTATAAGTAGGGTTATATGCTTCTGCAGCACCCATTACCTGTGTTGCGGGATCAGCTGTTCCAGTATTATCAGCACCATCATTCATTCCAGCAAGGTAACCATTGCCATATTGAGCCTGATACATGGTAAGAGTATCAATCTGGGCATTGGATGCACCACCAATTCTATTATACATTGTATCAATCTGTGCGAAACCACTGTAGCTGGTGATAGCTCCCAACATTAAGAGTAAGGCTTTTTTCATATGCTTGTTTTTATGTTTAAGTCTTAGCGAATTTAATTGTTTTTTTTTGAAGTCCCTGCATAATACCATATTTTTTCAAGGCTAATTTAATGACAAACAGCACGATAATTGCCTTATTCTGTCGCTGATTGTCTTAAATTTGTAACAATGAAGGAATAAAATATCCCTTTTGTTTTACATTAATATAGACGCTTTACAAGTACACAAGGTTTAATAAGAATGATCTTTTCTTCAAAATTGATAGAAGACGCGGTGCAGGAGTTTGCCAAATTACCAGGCATAGGGAAGAAAACTGCCTTGCGTATGGTGTTGCAACTCCTTAAGATGGAAAAGCCGGCGGTTGATGGTTTTACAGGTGCATTGTCGCGTATGCGCCATGAGGTGCAGTTTTGTAAAGTATGCAACAATGTATCAGATGCTGATGTTTGTGTTATATGTGCCAATCGCTCCCGCAATCATAGTCAGGTATGTGTAGTGGAGAATATCAGGGACGTTATAGCTATAGAAAGCACCCAGCAGTTTAACGGGCTCTATCACGTATTGGGCGGCATCCTTTCTCCGCTTGATGGTATAGGTCCTGAACAGCTGTACATTAGTTCGCTGCACGATAGGGTGAGGGATAATGGAGTAGAGGAGCTGATAATGGCCCTAAGTCCTACCATAGAGGGCGACACGACTGTGTACTATATAGCGCGCCAGCTTAAAGACCTTCCGGTTCACATCACTACCATTGCCCGTGGTATAGCTTTCGGTGGCGAACTTGAGTATGCTGATGAAATGACGCTTGCAAGGTCTATCGCCAAGCGATTGCCTATTGAAAATTATGTAAGCGTTCAGTCTAAATCTTAGCCTTATATTTCTATCTGCCCTTCAAAAACATAAGTGGCAGGTCCGCTCAGTATCACATTCTTTGCAGTATCAGCAGTGTCTTTAGTGAATGATACGCTTAATGTGCCGCCCGGTGTATGCAATACTGTATTGAAGTTTCCTGTAGCTTTTGCTGTGGCTGCTATTGCGCTTGCTGTTACGCCGGTACCGCAGCTTAGTGTTTCATCTTCCACACCGCGTTCATAGGTACGTACCCATAGCTTGCCGCCCTGTAGTTGCACGAAGTTTACATTTATGCCCTTAGGCTGAAAGGTATCCTGGTTGCGTATCCGTTTGCCTTCGGTGAATACATCTGTATTCTGCACATCATTCACCCATTGCACATAGTGAGGTGAGCCGGTATTAAGTATGGTATGCCCGTCTGCAACATTTATTTCATGCACGTCCTGCATATGCAGGCTTACGGTATTGTCTTTATTTATTACTGCGTTGTGTGCGCCATCTATAGCTACAAAATGTGCTTCATTGCTTATTATGCCCAGCCGCTGCGCAAATGCGGTAATACATCTGCCCCCATTGCCGCACATAGTACTTTCACCACCGTCAGAATTATAGTAAGCCATCTTAAAATCATAACCCTCTGCTTGCTCCAGCAGCATCAATCCATCGGCACCAATACCAAAGCGCCTGTGACAAAGAAATGCTACCTGCTCTGTTGTCAATGTTATCGCTTGTTCCCGGTTATCTATTAGGATAAAATCGTTGCCTGTTCCCTGGTATTTATAAAACTGAATAGTCATTCTAGATGCAAAATTAACGATTACCTATGTATTGTTCTGCCCGCGAGTTAGCATCATTGCTGCCACCGCCATTAGTGTATAATATAGTGCGCCATTGGCTGTTCCTCACCTCTCCCGGCACAGTAGAATGCAGCAATTTCATATCGCTCAAATATTCAGATGGCCTGTAAAACAGGAATACGGCATTAGCCTGGTTGCTGCCCGCTACTTTGGCGGTAAGGGCATTATACTGCCACACTTCATAGGGTAGTGCGCCTACCTCGTTCTCCACTTGCACACGTTCTGTAGGCTTGCCGTACTTCAGGTACACAAAGCCACGGTCTGTTTCATATCCCGGCGTTACTTCAGAGCCAAATAGTTTATTTACTTCACGTATATCATTACTGTACTCCTTCCACGCACGTTCCGGATCTTTAGGATTTATTGTAGAAAAGTGATTGTAAATGAAATAACGCATATACAACTCATCCGGTTTTTTCAGAAATGATCGTATAGCTTGCATCTCTACAGGGGTGCTAGTTGGAATTATCATTTTCAGTATTGCTTTTGCTTGCAGCAGGGTATATTTCCCTATAAAGGTTTTATTAAGGTTCAGTGTATTTATATTTACAAAGCCAGTATCGCTGTTAGTGGTATCATTTTTCGCAAGGGCAGCAGCAGTTACATTGCTTCGCTGAAAGAACTGTGATTTAGAGGCAACTAGAAGACCATCCTTATCTTCAAGCGAAAAATTCAGATAGTAATTACCGGAGGGCAAAGTAGCAATATTAAAGCTGCCTGAAAAAGCCTGCATCTCTTTTTTAGAAACAGAATCTACCGTTGTATATCTTTGATATGGGCTCTCCATAGGCTTCTGCGAGATATATACTTTGTGAAGAAGCGTATGTATTTCCGAACGGTTAGCATTATATAGCTCACCATAGTAGTGGATCATATTTCTTCTTTCGTCGTAGAAGTTCGCACATAGCGGTATGTGCTGTTCTCCATTTTTCAGAAATATACTTGCCTGGTTAGACTTGTAGAAGGTATCCAACAGTTGTATATCGCTATAAAAAGGCTTATTAATATTAGGCTCTACTAATAGTGAATCCTTAAAGCTATACCTATTGTTGCTGTCAGCATCCCCTCTTACATTCAGTTCTATCGTTATTTTACCATCCGTAATGTTATACCGGCGCATATACAGCATCGTTTGTCCTGCCGCCTGCTGCACTGACTGAAACCCTGGTGTCTGGGAGTAATAATGATCGCCGCCTATTATGCCTGTATCATTGCGAATAATAATATCGGTTTTCATGCGCGATATAAGCAAGCCGTCTTCTGTTTTTATGAATCGCAGGCTCTGGGGCGCAATTTGCCAATACACTTCTATATAAGGCTTCTTTTCATAAAACGTGCAATACGATACTATAGCTTCAATAGCGCCTGCTTGTATAGAAATAAACAACAGGAGAAAACTAATCCGGAACCAACGTGGCATTTTTATTATTTCACGCAAATTACTAAATAGCGTTCTTTTGCAGAGATATGGTCGAAATTATGACATCCTTTATCCCATTTCCTAATATATACTGGTGGGCAATTACATCGCAGGCGGATACCGTATGCCTTGATAGGGCCGAGCATTTCCAGAAGATGACTTACAGGAACAGGTATTATATTTCAGGCTCTAATGGGCTGATTCAGCTAAGCATTCCCCTTGCCGGTGGCCGCAATCAGCGTGCGTCTGTCAGCGAAATAGAAATATCAGATTGCGATAATTGGCAATTACAGCATTGGCGCACCATAGTTTCTGTTTACAAGCGTGCTCCTTATTTCGAGTTTTACGAGATGGAACTGCAGCAGCTATTCGATACTCCATTTCAACATCTTGCCGATTTTAATCTCGCAACAATGCACTGGCTCAAAAAGCAGTTAAAGCTTAGCTTCAAAGAGGTGTTTATAGATGAATATCGAAAGGATTACAATAATGGATGGGACATAAGAAACATGATGCCCGGCATAGAGAAAAGCACAGATTGCAATTTCCCGCTCTATTATCAACTTTTTCAAGAACGCACAGGCTTTTTGCCCAATCTTAGTATGCTTGATCTATTATTTTCAGAAGGCCCTTACGCCTTAAAATGGATAAATGATAACAGGGAGCAGATAATGGCAAGCATTAAATACTAACGGCTGCGCTGCTTGTCAAATTTTTTCATTTTCCATACACCATACATAGCTTCTTTCACTATGCCTTTGGTCATTTTAGAGGCGCCTTCCACGCGGTCTATGAAGGTAATAGGCACTTCTTTTATTTTAAAGCCGAGCTTCCAGGCGCGGTATTTCATTTCTATCTGGAAAGCATAGCCTATAAACTGTACGCTGTCAAGCGGTATAGATTCCAGCACCTCTCGCTTATAGCACACAAAGCCTGCTGTTGGGTCTTCCACCGGCATCCATGTTATCAGTTTGGTGTAGAATGCACCCCCTTTTGATATCAGGATACGGTCCCATGGCCAGTTTCTCACCTTACCTCCCCGCACATATCTCGAGCCTATTGCTACATCTGCGCCATTTACACAGGCAGCATAAAGCCTTTCCAGGTCTTCAGGATTATGAGAGAAGTCGGCATCCATCTCAAAAATGTATTTATAGCCATTATTCAGTGCCCACTTAAAGCCAAATATATATGCAGTACCCAGCCCTGACTTGCCTTTGCGCTCTACTATATGCAGCTGTACAGGAAATTCCTCCTGCAGCTTTTTTACTATAGTTGCAGTCCCATCAGGCGAGCCATCATCTACTATCAGGATATGATAATTACCCGCAAGTGAAAAAACTTTACGAATAATTTTTTCAATATTTTCCTTCTCGTTGTAGGTAGGTATTATTACTATCTTGTCCAATGGAGGGGCAAAAAATTAAGAGTGCCAAAATAAGAAATAAAACAAAATATTACTGTTAATCAGGGTTAAACTTTCATTCCCGCTTTCTTCAGCTTCATTTTGTTTAGTATTTCTGATATCTTTTGTTTTGTATGCAGGCTGAAATCAGCTTGCATCATCCAGTCATAATATTGAGGTTCTATAGTAAAGATCTCTTCCACTTTCCGTCCCTTATACTTACCAAAGTTAAAAACAGGATGCCCGTCTTTTAGCTGTATCCTTCGCGCATAGTCCACATACTGTTCCGTATTTGTAAAGTCATGCAGGGCTTTCACTTCAGTGCCCAGGTCGGCATACCTGTCCAGTTGGGCTTCCAGTACTTCTATGGTTGCCAGTATATCTGTTTCTGCGCTATGGGCGTTTTCCAGCGTTTTATTGCAGTAGAAGTTGTAGGCGGCGCTAAGTGTGCGTGCTTCCATCTTAAAAAATATCTGCTGCACATCTATCATATGCCTTTCCGTAAAATCCACATTTATACCGGCGCGCAAAAATTCTTCCGCAAGCAGTGGCAGGTCAAATTTGCTGGAGTTATAGCCGCCAAGGTCACAGTTCTTTATCCACTCATATAGCTCATGCGCTATATGTTTAAACATCTGTGCATCCTTTACATCCTCATCCTTTATACCATGTATGGCAGTTACGGAGGCGGGTATAGGTATGCCCGGGTTCAGCCTTTTTACATAGCTGTCTCTCCTGCCATCAGGGTTCAGTTTCACAAATGCCAGCTCCACAATACGATCTTTGGCATGGTCAGTACCTGTAGTTTCTAGGTCAAAAAATACTATAGGCCTTTTTAGAGATAGTTGGGACATTGAAAAATATATTACAATTCTACTGCGAACTTACGCTATTCCAGTCAATTCCGTCGAATGTACCTGAACTCATTAGCAAAAGGCACACAGGCTTTCCGGCATCATTTACCAGTCTTTTTACAGTTGATTCCAGCTTTGCCTTTTCGTCTATTACCTGGAGATCGGTTTTGCCAAAATGTTTTTGCACCACATCGGCATGTAGCTCCGGCAATCCCTTCAGTGCCAGTGCATGATGGCTGAAGTACACTATGGCCTTATCCGCTGCGTCCATGCTATGTGTATATTCGCTAAGGAATTGCTCACTCAGGCTGCTGTAGGTATGCAGCTCAAAGCAGGCTATCAGCTCTCTGTCAGGGTAGGCCTCACGTACTGCATCCAGCGTAGTTTTTAGTTTAGATGGCGCATGGGCAAAATCCCGGTACACTACCAGTCCGTCCTCTTCTTTTAATTTTTCCAGGCGTTTGGCAGCACCGGCAAAAGTTGCAATGGCATTATAGCAGTCCTGCTCACTTATGCCCAGTTCCATGCATACATCTATTGCTGCACTCATGTTCAGCAGGTTATGTCTGCCGAATACAGCCACTTTCAGCGGGCCATATTTGGTATCCAATACCGCTTCACCATTTTCATAGTGAAAGGCAGGCATACCGTATGGTACTGCTTTTAGTTGGCCCGCAGCCTTCTTCACTAGTTGCTGTACTTCCGGGTCTTCGTTGTTGTAATACAGGCTTGCACCTGCTTCCATATTGCTTAGATAATGCTCAAACTGGCTCAGGTAGTTCTCGTAAGTGGGAAATACATTTACATGGTCCCAGGCTATGCCGCTCAATACACTTATGTGCGGGTGATAGAAAAATATTTTAGGGCGCTTTTCTTCTACTGATGCCGGGTATTCATCTCCCTCCAGTATTATCAATGGGGCATCGCTTAGTTGCACAGACTGGTCAAATCCGGCCACTTTTGCCCCTACCAAGTAATCAAATTTAACATTTTGTTTTTTTAATATATGCATCACCATCGAGGTGATTGTTGTCTTTCCGTGGCTGCCTGCTATCACCACTCGCTTTTTATCTTTGCTTACTTCATACACATATTGCGGGAAAGAATATATGGGAATGCCTGATTTTTTAGCGGCTATTAACTCCGGGTTATCAGCCTTGGCGTGCATCCCCAGCACTATTGCGTCGGTTTTGTTGCTTATTCTTTCAGGATACCAACCGCTTTTTTCAGGCAATATTCCGGCCTGGGCCAGGTTGGTTTTGGCCGGATCGTTGATTTCATCGTCACTTCCGGTCACTATATTTCCCTGTCTTTTTAGGGCCAGGGCAAGCTGGTGCATTACCGCTCCACCTATGGCTATAAAATGTATATGCTTCATAAAAATTTCTTATCTTCGTACAAAAGTAACAGAGGTTTTTTACTACCAAAGACAAAAGTATATTATGCAAGTATTTTCAAATTTTCGTCGCATAGCTACTATAGCTGCTGTTGCGACTGTGGTTTTCCTGGCATCTTGTGCAAATGGCGGCACCCAAAAGTATGGCTGTCCTAACCATTTACATATTAACATTGGTTCATTTATTCGCTAAAGGTTTCAGTCCGATTTAATTGTATATATAATAACCTGGTTGATAGCTGATGCTATCGGCCATTGTTGTTTATGTGCAAATAGAAGAGGGATACTGCGGTAGCAGTATCCCTCTTGTTAGTTTATGAATTGTGTATGATCTAAAGGAAGGCGTAGGCCAGGTGCAACTGTATAGTGCGCTGCTGCCATGCGCCGGATATATCTGTGTTGTTCAGGCTCGAAAGGCCTAATACATAGCGCGCACCTACGTTCAGGTGCAAAGGCAGTTTCAGTTCCAGCCCTATCACACCGGATAAGTCACCTGATTTAAATAATCCTTTGGCATCCTTTACCAGGTTATCAGCATCTTTTACTGATACTACACCACTGTATTGCGGTCCTATCTGCAACCATAATAATGGTATGAGTTTCAATTGAAAAAGGACTGGTATATTCAGATAAGTAACTTTAAAAGAACCATTTTTTGCAGAGTCAGCCAGGTTGTTATAAAAGCCGCTATAGGCATCGTAAAAGTCGTGACCGGATACGGTATAGTTTGTTTGGCTGAAAAAAGCTTCAACCTGCACACCTACTTTATGTTCTCTCAGGCCTACAGCTACACCACCTAAGAAGCCGGCTTTATAACCGTTGTCCCAGGTATTTCCTGATAGTTTTGCAATGTTTGCACCAAGCTTTATAGCAAGGTCCACTTTCGGTATGCTCACACCTTTATCCTGCGCCCAAACCATGGCAGGGAAAAGTATGGCAACAAGTGCTAAAAGTAATTTTCTGTTTTTCATGATACCAATGTTTATCTGTGCAAGATTATTGCTTCGCAAACTTAGACATAAAAAGTATGCCTTGGCTTAATCCGCACTATGCTCCACCACTAAAAATTGTGATTTCAGGGGTTGCATTGCGTCTTTCAGCACATCCAGGAAATTATTGCCGTGCAGCAGGTAGTAAGTAGAAAAATTTTCAACTCGCTCCTGTAGGCTGTTGTTGGGGAATAGCAGGCTTTTCAGTTTGTTTATTTTTAGCAACTGGGTTTGCATTTTCTTCTTTTCGGCACGCAGCATTTTTTTCTCCAGCACCTGTAGTTGGTGTTTTATTTTGGTCAGCACAGCTTCTGCAGATCCGCGCAGAGTGGGGTCAAGGGCACTGGCCTTTTGTTTTAGCCCGGCTAATATCTTTTCTATTTCATTAGTTTCCTGTCCCGTTTGCCAGTCATCAGTGCTGTTATGCAGCACATACTGGCGCACCAGGTCCACTTCGGGTTTAAAGATGTCTGTAATGCTCAGTTTTAGCTGCGCGCGCAGTTTAGCCTGTGTTGGTTCGATCCATAGTACCGACTGGCGTAGTAAAATAGCGGGATAAAAAACTTTGTAGTGTGCAAACAGTGTCTTCAATTGTAGCCAGTAAGCCACTTCTGCGCCGCCACCAATAAAGGCTACATCCGGCAATATGCTTTCCTGCAGCAGTCCGCGCAGTATCACGTTGGGACTAAAGCGTTCCGGGTGCGCTTCCATTTCCTGCAGCAGTTCAGCTTCAGTCCATGATATATCGGTATTCACTACCTTCCATGTGCCATCCTTTCGCTCTATGCGTTCACGCAGCTGTTCTGCCAGGTAGAAGAGATTTATAGGGCGCGGATGTGCTTGTGCTTTATAGTGTACAGATAGTTTTTCTATCTGCTCAGATACCACGGAGTAGGCTGTTTCATGCAGCACATCATCAGTCATTATCGGCAATATACATCGCTTAAAGGCTGCCTCATCCGGGTCTAGTATTATCAGTCCGTATTGCCCAAAGAGTTCATTTACCAGGTATTGTGTAGCAGCCCCTACTGTATCATGCTGCAGGTAGGCCTTACTTATCATGTCCTTCAGCTTATCGAGGTTTTCCCCCGGTGGACCAAAGAGCTTAAATAGTTCATTGAATAAGGGTTTCAGGCCTTCTGTATTCATTCTGCCTACTGCGCCGGTTTGGCCATTGGCTTTCCATATATATTTGTCGCCGTTATACCTAAAGGTGCCTAGCTCATCCAGGTCATTATCCTCACTGCCCATATAGTACACGGGTACAAAATTCTTATCAGGCTGCAGTGCTTTTAGCTCCTCTGCCAGCTTTATAGCATGTATTATTTTGTAAATAAAATACAGGTAGCCGGTTAGCAGGTTGGGTTGGTGGGCGGTACATATAGTATAGGTGTTTTCTTCTGCCAGCAGTTTCAGGTTTTGCTCCGTCTTTTCATGCTTAGGCAGCTTTTCGTATTGCCTGTTCAGGGTTTCTGTCAGCACCTTGCGGTTCACAGGGTATTTTGCACGTTCCTTTATGGCAGCCAGTATGCCTTCGGTATCAGGCGCATAACTGTAAAAGGCTTGTATGTTTTCTGCTTTATTAAGGTAATCTGTAACCAGGTGAGAGAAAGCTCCTGTATCGCTATATGGCAAATGCGTAAAGCTGGTAGGCACAATAATACGATTTTTGAAAAGCGAAGTTAATCGTAGCTGTCCATAATTCCTTAATATATCAATAGCTGAAATCAATTATAGCCTACACCTTATTTTTTTATGGAAATATTCCCTTATTCCTGTACTTTTCCTTTATGAACCCCTCCAATAGCATAAAGAACTGGGCTGAAGACGAACGCCCGCGTGAAAAAATGCTTCAGAAAAGCGCTGCTTCACTCACCGATGCAGAGCTGTTGGCTATCCTCATTTCCAGCGGCACAAAGGAAAAGTCTGCCTTAGATCTCGCCCGCGAAATACTTGCCCTGGCCAATAATAATCTACAGCAATTGGGTCGTCTCAGTGTACTTGAGTTACAAAAAACCAAAGGCATAGGTGAGGCAAGGGCCATTACTATAGCTGCGGCAATGGAGCTAGGCCGACGCAGGCAAATGAGTGCCGCCCTGGAGCGCCCGACCATTACTAAGAGCGCTGATGCTGCGGAGATTGTTGTCCCCTTATTAGGCGATCTTAACCATGAAGTTTTCTGTGTGCTATATCTCAACCAGGCTAATAAAGTATTGCGTCATGAGCTTATAAGCAGTGGAGGTCTTACAGGCACAGTAGCTGACATTCGCATTGTGCTAAAGAATGCCCTGCTGCAGAATGCTAATCAACTTATTATTGCCCATAATCATCCCTCTGGTAATAACAAAGTAAGCGCCGCCGATAAAGATTTAACAAAAAAGCTGAAAGAAGCAGCAATCCTTATGGACATTAAACTCCTCGATCATCTCATTGTCACAGGTACAACATATTTGAGTTTTGCAGATGAAGGGCTAATCTGATAGTGGCTATTTATTGTTATCTTGCAACCATTCATTTTGTTATAGCTAATTAATATTAAATATTTTACCATTTAGCAGCTCTATGCTTAAGATTGGAATATTTGGTGCAGGCCACCTCGGTAAGATTCACATGCAGCAGTGGCAGGAAATTGCAGGAATTCAACTGGTTGGTTTTTTTGACCCTGATGATGCCCAGGCAGCCACCGCAATTGCACAATACCAGGTTCCCCGCTATACTGATATAGACGAATTGATACAATCGGTAGATGCAGTAGATATCATTTCTACTACTACTACACACTACGAATTGGCTAAAAGATGCCTGCTTAGCGGCAAGCATATTTTCGTTGAAAAGCCCTTAGCGCATTCTCTCGAAGAAGGTCGCGAGCTGGTAAAGCTGGTAAAGGAAGCCAATGTGAAATGCCAGGTAGGCCACGTAGAGCGCTACAATCCTGCTTATCTTGCTTTAGGTGAGCAAACTTTACAACCCATGTTCATAGAGGCGCATCGCCTGGCTCAGTTCAACCCCCGCGGTACGGATGTATCAGTGATACTCGATCTTATGATTCATGATATTGATATTGTGCTGCACCTCGTCAAGTCGCCTGTGCGCCGCATATCTGCCAGCGGTGTATCTGTACTTAGCGAAACTGCAGACATAGCAAATGCACGTATAGAGTTCGATAATGGTTGTGTGGCAAATCTTACTTCCAGCCGTATATCGCTGAAGAAAATGCGCAAAATGCGACTCTTCCAGCGCGATGCCTATATAGGTATCGACTTCCTTGAAAAGAAGACGGAGGTAATACGCATGAAAGAGCCGGGCATGCAAAGCGGCATGATGGACTTCCCGATAGAAGTAGCTAATGGCGAAAAGA
Source organism: Bacteroidota bacterium (assembly GCA_018267795.1). GTDB lineage: Bacteria > Bacteroidota > Bacteroidia > Chitinophagales > Chitinophagaceae > SZAS-30. The sequence continues at coordinate 13,133 of JAFDXS010000006.1, forward strand.
AGATCATCTCCGTACAGATGCCGGAAGTGCCGCTTTCAAATGCTATAAGGCTGGAGCTTGCAGAGTTTGCAGATGCAGTGATAAATGATAAGCCAGTGCGCGTTTCAGTATATGACGGCTTCCAGGCAATGGACGTGGCACACCAGATACTGAAGAAAATGAGCCAGCACAACGAGCTGCACAGCGCATAGCCTGTTATTGTTTGATTTTTGAATATTGATTAGATGAAATCGTTTTATATAGTTGCTGCCTTTTTGCTTGGTACCTTCTGGATGAGTTGCAAATTGATCAACCCATCAGAGAAGATACCTACCTATGTGCATATAGATTCCTTTACATTCAGGCAGCCTTCTGCAGGGCAGGGTACAGCATCGCATGATATTACTTCTGTTTCCGTTTACTACAATAATAACCCCGTTGGCTTTTTCGATTTGCCGGTCACATTTCCCGTTATCACTACCGGGGACTCAGGTTTGCTCACTGTAAGCCCGGCAGTTACGGTAAACGGCATACACGATTTTCAATCAACTTACGAATACTATACGTTTGATAATAAAGTGCTTAAAACTAATCCCGGCAAAGTAGTTACCATGCAGGATACAACAGGGTATAACACACTCGCTCACTTCCCATGGTCCGATGATTTTGAGTCAGGTAATGGATTTACAAATCTTGGCGGTGGCAGCCTTGTAGTAGATACCAATGTAGCCGATGTTTTTGAAGGACATCGCTGCGGTCGTATAGACATGCAGCCTGATAGTACTTTTCTTGCAGTGGCAGGCAAATCCTTTTCAATGGACGTTAATGGCTTAACCTATCTTGAGCTAAACTATAGGTGCAGTACACCTTTTGAAATTGGCGTACAGGTGCTCAATAGTACTGGTGGAGATGCAACCGTATTTTTGGTTGGGGGTTATCCTAATCCTAATGGCTGGAAGAAAATGTATATTTCCATACAGGCCGTAGCACAGCAATATCCTAACGGACAATACAATATCTTAGTAAAAGGCCTTCAAGGCACAGGCGGTTACATACTATTAGATAACCTAAAAGTAGTTGGCGACCAGTAAATATGCAGCTACCTACGGCTAAAAAAAGAGCAATAAGCCAACTTGTACTGCTTGATTATATAGCAGCTGCCATAGCATGGATGACCTTTTGGATCTATCGCCATCAGCTCATACACAATCAATCGTTTGCTCAGGCCATACAGCTTTTTCGCCTTAAAGATTATATAGTCGGTCTCATTGTATTACCCGGCGGCTGGTTGTTTCTGTATCTCCTGTCCGGCACTTATTTCGATCTCTATCGCAAGTCTCGCCTCAATGAGATCAATCGTACGCTTATATCATGTATCATAGGTAGTGTAGTGGTTGCTCTTATAGTCTTCGCCAATGACGAAAGCGATTACTCCTACTTCATCCGCATGACGGGTCGTTACCTGCTTATTCATACTGCTTATACACTCATCCTGCGTTTGCTTATTCTTAATCACGTTAAGAATAATCTTACACGTGGTAAGGTGGGCTTCAAAACACTCATCATTGGCGGCAACCAGGAAGCAATAAATATCTATAAGCAAGTACTCGAAAACCCTAAAGTGTTGGGTAATATTTTCGAAGGCTTTATCTACTCCAATAGGGAAGCATCTAATGGTATGAGCAAACTGCTCCCGCAATTAGGCCATCTCTCAGAGCTTGAAGAAATAATAGACAAGCACGGCATAGAAGAAGTAATAGTAGCAGTAGATTCCTCCGAACACCACCTGCTGGAAAATATCCTCACGCGTCTCAGTTACCGCCCTGTAGTAGTAAAGGTATTGCCGGATTATTACGATATCATCTCTGGTTCCGTAAAAACAAGTAATGTGTATGATGCAGTGCTCATTCACATTCACCCAGATCTTATGCCCGACTGGCAACGCGTTTGCAAGCGTGCTATTGATATCACCGCAGCACTCTTTGCATTAATACTCTTATCACCGTTATATCTTTTCGCAGCGTTAAAGGTAAAGCTCTCCTCTGCCGGCCCTATCATTTACAAACAGGAACGCATTGGTCTATTCGGTCGCCCGTTCTGCATTTACAAGTTCCGCTCCATGGTTACCAATGCCGAAGAGAATGGCCCGGCACTCTCCAGCGAAATGGACCCGCGCATTACTCCTTGGGGCAAGTTCATGCGCAAGTGGCGTATAGATGAGCTACCACAGTTTTTCAATATCCTGGTAGGGGATATGTCACTCGTAGGCCCGCGCCCTGAACGAAAACATTTCATTGATATTATCAGCCAGTCACATCCCCACTACAAATACCTACACAAAGTGAAGCCCGGCCTCACCTCATGGGGCATGGTACAATTCGGCTATGCCGAGAACGTGGGTGAAATGGTAGCCCGTATGAAGTACGACTTACTTTATATCGAAAACTGCTCTCTCGCACTCGATATAAAGATCATGCTCTATACCTTTATGGTTATATTTCAGGGCAGGGGTAAATAAAGTTCCTTATCCAGGCACACCATAGCCTCACCCACCACAAAGAAACTGCCTGTTATTAACAAGGCGTCCGCATCATCCATCTTCTGTTTTGCAGCACTTACGGCTTCAGTAATGCTGTTATAAGCCACACCATTCAAATGCTGCGCTGCAGCCATTTCTCTAAGCTCTGCTGCCGGCAATGCTCTTGGCGTCTGTGCGTTGCAGAAATAATAAATTGAATCTTTAGGGAATAATGCCAGTGCTGCTGCCACGTCTTTGTCTTTCACAAAGCCCACTATTATGTGTTTTTGTTTTGCAGGTACCTCTTTCCATTGCTTCATCACTTCCGTTATGCCTGCTGCATTATGCCCTACATCACAAATGATGGCAGGGCGATGCTGTATCCATTCCCACCTGCCACGCAGCCCGGTAAGTTCTTTCACGTTAGATAAAGCATCAAGTATCTTAGGCAATGAAAGGTTCAGCCCCTGGTTGGCAACGAGTACCTCAGCCGCAGCTAGTACTGTTTTTATATTATGCTGCTGGTAACTGCCGGAGAGGTCAGTACGCAGATCATACATTTCCCGTTGCGCCCTTTGCACCGCTTTAAAATACTGGTATTGCCCATCCTGTTTCACACGCACCAGGTCCCACAGCGATTCTGCATAGTACAGCGTGCTTTTGTTCCTCAGCGCATGTTCCAGGAATACGCGTTCTGTTTCTTCCTGCTGTTCACCCAGCACCACGGGCACTCCTTTTTTTATTATACCCGCCTTCTCAGCTGCTATTTCCTGTAGTGTATTGCCCAGTATATCCTGGTGGTCATAACTGATATTGGTAATGATAGATAGTATTGGCGTTATCACATTAGTACTGTCCAGCCTGCCGCCAAGCCCTGTTTCTATTACAGCGATATCTACCTTCTCATCTGCAAATGCTGCAAATGCCATAGCTACTGTTATCTCAAAGAAAGAAGGTTGTATCGATTCTATTGCAGGCTTATGATCTTTCACAAAGTCCACCACCCATTCTTTCGATACAGGTACGCCATTTATCCTTATACGCTCACGAAAATCTATTAAGTGTGGCGATGTATAAAGCCCCACCTTGTATCCTGCATTTTGCAGTATAGCCGCCATCATATGGCTGGTACTGCCTTTGCCGTTAGTGCCTGCTATGTGTATGCTTTTAAATTGCTCCTGTGGCTCATCAAGCATTGCACACAGTTTGCGGGTGTTTATCAGGTCTGCTTTTATAGCCGCTTTCC
>JAFDXS010000700.1 GCA_018267795.1 Bacteroidota bacterium
GGCTAATTGGTACAATAGGAATGCTTTGGCTGCAAATTATAAATTGATCTTCGTAAATATATGCCGACTGCAGGAGATAACAGCCTATTAACCTGAATACACACTAACCAATAGTTAACAAATAATAGCCGTTACCTTCTTTTTTTCTTTCATATTTTTGTGCATTGTTATCCAATTACTTAGGATAGGCGCAGGATGAGCAATACATCACTATGAAAGGGAAACAAGGCTTTTTTAATAAAATTTTTGCTTACACCTTCCTGGGCATAAACATATTGGTATGTATATGGTCGGCAATGTGCTATATGGCTTCAATTGTAAGTCCGGCAAGAGTGGAAAATATAGGCATGTTGAGCTTGTCCACAGCATTCGCTTTTTTTGCTAATCTCTTCTTTGTATTCTTTTGGCTTTTTACAAGGAAGAAATGGCGAAGCTTTATAGCGGTAGCAACACTGATACTTTGCAGTAAAATATTCCTCCCGGTATTTGGTTGGAATTTTTTTACGTCAGGCAATATTGATAATACGCCTGGTGCCATAAAGGTGATGGATTGGAATGTGCATGCTTTTGGCCTGTATGATACAGATGCTGATGGTAAAAGGCAGCAAATGATGAACGTGATAAAAGAAAATGCGCCCGATATACTGTGTATGGAAGAGTACAATGTAATGAAGAATGACTCGATGGCGCCATATACTAAAAGCATAATGGCAGAGAATGGATATACAGAATATCGCTTTAAGGCCGACAACAAATATGAAGACAATAAGAACATATACCTGGGTACCGCTATCTTTTCCAAGTTTCCTCTGAAGAATTTTGTTGCCTATCCCCTGGACGTAAGAAGACGGTTAATAGAAAATGGTGCAAGCTATCTATTGCAGGCAGATGTATTGCTGCCTGGCAATAAAACGCTCCGTTTGTTTGCGCTTCATCTATATTCATCTGGTATTACAAGCAACGATATAAATTATATAGAGGAGTTAAAGGGAAGAAAGGTAAATGGAAAAGATGCCCCTGACTATGATCCTGATTTTGTCGATGAACTAAACAGACGGGATATAAAACCGGATGATCACTTCAAAGTTTTCATGTTTAAACTGAATCTTGCATACCGGAAACGTGCGCTTGAGGCAGACAGTGTGGCAAAGGTGGTAAGCAGCAGCCCTTACCCGGTGCTTATATGTGGCGACTTTAATGATGTGCCCTCCTCTTATACATACACTACCGTGAGAGGCAAATATGCAGATGCTTTTGTGTCAAAAGGTAAATCCCTGGGGCGCACCTTTAATGAGATAATGCCCACCCTGAGGATAGATAATATATTCTACGACCCTTAATTGCACAACGACATAGCATATAACCCCCCCTACCTGTTTT
>JAFDXS010000701.1 GCA_018267795.1 Bacteroidota bacterium
CGTCAGGTCAGATAGTGATGTACCTGCATATCCCTTCTTATTAAAGATTCCGGCAGTGCTGTCAATAATGAATTCCCGCGTCCGTTCCGATTTGCTCATCTCCTTCATGACACAAAAATACCAATTGGTATATTACTGGAAAATTATTTTTACAACATGCACTATTGCTAAAATTGATACTGGAGGGAAAATGCTCAATCTTTGACCTTTTTCAACTTTTTATCGTACTGGTACACCCACTTGCCATTATCTGCTCTCTGTTTACATAAGCCTTCTATTTTACGCCGGTCTTTACTTAGCACGCCTTCAAAACGATAGGCATTTCCCTTTATGTTGAATGCTCCTTTGTACAGGCTCACCTGGTAGTCATCAGTGTTCCCATTATTATCATATGCTCTGCCACTGCATATTTTCTTACCATCCTCCAGCCCTATTATCATTATACCCCTGCTCACCTCTTTATGCTTCTTTTTTTTAGTCGCTATCTTCCAACGCACTATCATAAAGAAGCCCCCCTTCATCCACTCATAGCTTTCCCATCCCTTTATTTTAGTATCGGGTTCATCCTTTATACTTCCTTTTACTTTCCATTTACCATTCAGCGCACCCAGGTGTTTTAGCACAGGCGGTTTATAGGTCGATTTTTTAGGCTTTTCAATCTTTGCCTTGCTCATCAATTAAGATTTATCGGCATAAAATTGCGTATTTCTGGTGGCATATCGCAGCTATTCGTTGCCATTCACAATTAGTTTACATTTCTTCTTTAATGCCCTTTTTCAATAAATACCAATTGATCCCATAAGCAGTCACGAAACCAAACAGCATTGCTATTTGCATCATAAACCAGAATACAGGAGCACCTTTATCAAGCGGATGATTAAAAATAAGAAACCGGCATATTGCCATCCAGCCATACATACCTATTTGCCAAAATGTAAGGGAAAGTGAATCTGCCTTTAGCGCTGCCACAATACCTTCTTTTACGCTAAGGTTTCGCATGGGCTTAATCGCATAATACTGAAAAATGATCCCGATTAAGAAGGCCAGTATAAAATCCAATATCCAACCATTATATAGCTTATTAGCTACTATTGTTATTGGCGTTATATTCGTCAGCCCCTCAGCACAAATATCGCCCAGCGTACAGCCAGCACCGCAGTGTAGCGTTCCCACTACTGCGCTCTGCCAGAAGGGTTTTTGTTTATCACCACCATATCTACTGCTCTTTCTGCCAATGGCATAGTAGCTAAGCAATCCTAATGGTCCTGCATACAGTGCAGTTACAGGCCACACTATATTCATCACAGGCATCTTCTGTTTGTTGCCGTTTAGTATATCAACTAATACTATAACGCCGCAAATGGCTGCTAT
>JAFDXS010000702.1 GCA_018267795.1 Bacteroidota bacterium
CTAACGCTACTTATGGTGGCAACCAGACATTCTCTGTACAGTACCAGGCTACTCCGGGTTTTGCATACCCTGCAGGTACTTATACTACCAGCGTAGTATATACTGCTACTCAGCTTTAAGTTTTAAAATATTATATATAAAAGGGGCGCTTTTCAAGAAAAGCGCCCCTTTTATTGCATTCATGGTTAATTGATGTGAATTTGAGGGCAAATAAATCTATTTTCTGAAAGCCTTAACTCATTAATTTGCAGGCTATCTATTACATTCGCATTCTAATCCTACAAAATGCTACAGACAGACTACATCTATGTACCGTATGGTACTACCGTACATGGCGAAGAAGAAATAGAAGCAGTAGTGAAAGTACTGCGTACATCTACCCAAATGGGTAAGAATGTGCGCGAAATGGAAGAACGCGTTGCCGCTTTGTATGCCAAGCAAAAGGGCATAATGGTAAACAGCGGTTCTTCAGCACTATATCTTGCTGCCGACCTTATGGATTATGAGCCGGGTTCAGAGATTATTACTCCTGCTCTTACATTCTCTACTACAGTAGCCCCGCTTATAAAGAAGGGCTGGGTGCCAGCTTTCATTGACGTGGAAGAAGGTACTTACAACCTGGATGCGGCTAAGGTAGAAGAAATGATTACACCTAAAACAAAGGCTATGGTAATACCTAACCTTATAGGTAATCTGCCCAACTGGAAAATGCTGCGCGAAATAGCAGACAAGCATAACCTTTTTGTGCTGGAAGATTCTGCCGATACATTAGGTGCTGAAATAGATGGTGCATCGTCAGGCCGCTTTACAGATATGAGCACTACCAGCTTTTATGGCTCTCATATTATCAATTGCGCCGGTAATGGTGGTATGCTTTGCGTAAATAATGAGGCCTATTACAATCGTGGTCGTCTGTTGCGTAGCTGGGGCCGCAGCTCTTCGCTTTTCGTTGAGTCGGAGAAAATCGAAAACCGTTTCAATGTAGAAATAGAAGGCATTCCATACGATGCTAAATTCGTTTTCGAAGAACCGGGATACAATATCGAACCTTCAGAAATGGGTGCGGCTTTTGGTATAGTACAGCTTAACAAGCTGGGGCACAACATAGATACACGCACTGCTAACTATAAGCGTATGCGCGAATTCTTCAGCCAGTATGAGGAATATTTTATTCTGCCTAAACAATTGCCAAACTCACGCACTGGTTGGTTGGCATTTGCTATTACTATCCGCGAAAGCGCTCCATTCATTCGTCGTGATTTACAAATATTCCTCGAAAAGAGAAATATCCAGACACGTACGGTGTTTACAGGCAATATCCTCCGTCAGCCTGGCTTTAAGGACAAACAGCATAAAGCCTCACAAAATGGC
>JAFDXS010000703.1 GCA_018267795.1 Bacteroidota bacterium
CGCAACAAGCCTGTGCATTGATCTGTATGCTGTCTTCTGAAGTACAGCCGTATTCAGTTGTCACCTGTAGTTTTACAAAGCCTGACTTATCTATAAATCCATATACCTCACCGGTATTTGTTATATTATGGAAGTATGATGCAGGCAACCATTGATACAAATAAGCAGGATTGTAATTTTCTGCTGTGAAGTGTACACTATCTCCTGAGCATACATTAGTGTTGCTAGCGAACTGTATATGAGCATCTCCCTGAGGATGAACATAGACTGTATCTCTCAGTTCAGCTGATGGGCATAAGTTAGCAGTAGCTATCAGCTTAACAACATACATACCTTGCGTACCAAACCTGATGCCATAAGGACCTGCACCATTTGCACCATATACTACCTGTGCTCCTGCAAAGTCCCAGTTGTAGCTATCTATTGTTTCGTTAGGTACACCTGTAGATACATTCACCAGATCTCCCTGGCATACCTGGTTGTTCATTACTAAAGGTACAATAGGTGCAAGGCGCACATCTACGGCATAAGAAGTAAGCGGGCTCTTACAACCATGATTATCTACCGATAGGATCACCTTGTAATGTCCTGCAGAGTCGAAACGCGCTGTGATAGGTCCCTGACCATAGCCACCAACGATGCTGGCACCTTTTGGCATTGTCCAGTTGTAAGCGGCATCTGTAGTACCGTTACCGTAGTATCTGAAATTCAAGGTATCGTACTGACAAACATAAGGAGCACTGCCTATTATTATAGCATTAGGCTTATAGTAAGTGTACACATCTATCTCTGCCCTATCGCTCTGGCAACCATTTACAGTTTGGGTAACGAAATAGTATGCCGTATCCTGAGGATAAGAAGTAACTGGTGTAGGCGCTATTGGCGAGCCTACCCCACCTGCTGATACATTGTACCATAGCAGGTTGACGCCGCCAGCCACCAATGGAGTAGCTAAATCGCCCTGGCAATAAACAAGTGGGTTAACAACTGTAGGCGGATTAGGTTTTGTTTTTATGTTGATAACAATATGCGTCCTGCCACTTTCGCAACCATTTACTGTTTGTGTAACATAATAATCGAATGTACCGGCAGCAGCTGTAGATGGTGTAGGCGTAATAGGACTACCTGTACCACCTGTTGAGCTGGTGTACCATAGCAGGTTGACACCTATTGCTGCAATAGGAGCAGCATTATCTCCCTGGCAATACGTATAAGAAGGCAGAGCTGCAGGCGGTAATGGTTTTGTTTTTACCAATACGGTATCAGGAGATGGCTGACTTTGACAATTATTCACCGTCTGAGTTGTATAATAAACATACAAGCCTGCAATACTGTCCTGTGGTATAATAGATGTAGCGCTTGTTCC
>JAFDXS010000704.1 GCA_018267795.1 Bacteroidota bacterium
AGCCCGATGCTAAATGAGGCAGCTACCATTACTGTAAAGAGAGTAGATAACGGTATTTACTCCCGTCATCTTATAGACAAGGCTAAAGTTGGTGATGAACTATATACCACAGGTGCGGCAGGTCTGTTTACACTGCCAGCTAATATTAATGACTATGAGCAGGTATTCTTTCTTGCAGCGGGTATAGGTATCACGCCCATCTTTTCGCTTATAAAGACCCTGCTGTACACAAACAATCATTTGAAGATAACGCTCGTTTACAGCAACCGCACAACAGAGGAGGCCGTATTTCATACAGAGCTGCAAATACTCGCGGGCAGGTTTGCTGAGCGGTTTACTATTGAATATTTGTACAGCACAGCCTTTAACCTGCAAAGAGCAAGGCTCAGTAAGTGGTTGTTGCCCAAACTATTGCAGGAGTATGCCCTGGCTGATAAAAGTAAAATGCTATTCTACCTATGCGGGCCATTCAGCTATATGCGCATGGTGAGCTGGAGCCTTGAGGAACAAGGTATTAATACAGAAAACATTAAGCGTGAAAACTTCAATACCGAGCTGCGCCCGTCTAAAATTCTTACACCGCCGGATATAGCTGCCCACACAGTACACTTGTACCTACACGGAAAGCAGTATGATTTCGTTAGCCAATACCCGGATACTATACTGCAGGCAGCAAAAAAGCAAGGTATAACACTGCCATACAGCTGCGAAACAGGCAGGTGCGGCAGCTGTGCCATGCTGTGTACCAAGGGAAAGGTATGGTTATCTTACAATGAAGTTTTAACGGATGCAGATATAGCCAGGGGCCTTACACTATCTTGCACCGGCTACCCGGTAAATGACGATGTTACTCTTGTACTGTAAAGAATATTATCCCATCCGCTTTTTATCGGATAAATTATAGCAAAAAATATACAGTTAATGGCTATTAATATTTCATGCTTCTTATTATATTCGCCATAATGTGTATTGATTAGAATATAATCCCTCTTAAGTTCCATAAGTCTAATCTATACAATTTCAATTTTTTAAAATGTTTAATCATTTTAAACCGCCCTATTTAACGATTGATATTTTATAAAATTTAAACATGCAGAGGGAACGATGACGGAAAAAATATTAATAGTTGATGAAGATGAAAATTATTTAAAGATCCTTCGTAAACAATTAACCGGACTTAACTACCAGGAAAAAAATATTTTAGCTTATACATCCATACAGGATGCTATAATAGGGGCAACCGATAATGTATCGATAATTCTCGCCGACTTTTATAGCAGCAAAAAGGATGCTTTGCAGTGTTTTAATGCTTTGCAGGAATGTTTCCCCAATATTCCCGTTATCCTTTTGACCAAT
>JAFDXS010000705.1 GCA_018267795.1 Bacteroidota bacterium
TACATCATGCAGGTAGGCTTCTACCGTGTTGTCAGACATTGAGCGTTCCAGTTGCAGGTAGGCCTTAAAGCCTTTCAGGTAAGATTCCCAGAGCAAAATTTGTAATCCAGATTAGTACTGCAAAAGTAAGGTAATTGCAGATGCTGCTTATTGTTCTTCTCTTAGCTCGTCCAGTATCTTACTAAGGGTTTTTACTTTATCTTTTTTTACGTCTTCAAATATTTCTTTCATTAGGGTTTCCATTACAGGGTCAGCTTCACCCAGCAGCTTCAGGCCTTTGTCGGTTATAAAGATGTCCACCCTGCGCCTGTTGTCTTTACAAGCTTTACGCAGCACATAGTGCTTTTCCACCAGCTTATCGATTATGCGCGACACGTTTGATTCTTTCTGCACCATCCTGTCCTGTATCTCGTACAGGTTCATCGCCTTGCCTTCCTGCCCCCGCAGTATGCGCAGCACATTAAACTGCGGCTCTGATATATCAAAGGGTTTCAGCGCATGAGTTATTCTACCTTGCAGCCAGCTTGCTGTTTGCAATATATTCAGCGTTGCCCGCTGATATGCATTTTTTATCGGCTTAGATTTAATGACTTCTTCTATGCTTGACATTGTAAAGAAATTGCAACTGTATAATTACAAATTTTATACAACAATTAATACAAACAGCCTTTTTCTTAACTTGCCACCAAACAAGCTCTAATGCACATTGCCATCATAAACGGCCCTAATCTCAACCTGGTGGGCACCCGCGAGCAGGATATCTATGGCCTCCAGCCGCTTGATTCCTACTTTAAGGAATTAGCCGCCCAATACCCTGCAGTGGAACTAAGCACTTATCAAAGCAATGTAGAGGGAGAGCTCATCAACTATATGCATAGCTGCCGGGGCAAGGTACAGGGCATCATCTTCAATGGTGGCGGCTACACGCATACCAGCGTGGCTATTGCAGATGCTATTGCTGCTATACAGATTCCCGTTGTAGAGGTACACATTTCCAACATCTACGCCCGCGAGGAGTACCGGAAGCACTCGCTTACAGCCACCAAATGTGTCGGTTGCATTACAGGCCTGGGGTTGCGGGGCTACAAATTGGCTTTGCAATACTTCTTAGATACAGTAGTGTAATTTCTTGTTCTGTTTAATAAATTTTAAAAAAATTTGGTAGAATAAAAATAGTTTATACCTTTACATACCAAACGGTCGGTTTTGAACGATACTAAAGAACATATTTTAAAGGTAGCTTTAAAGCTCTTTCTCCAAAAGAACTTTAAGGAAGTAACCATGAAAGACATCGTAGAGCATACGAAGCTTTCAAAGGGTGCATTCTATCATTACTTCAGCAGCAAAG
>JAFDXS010000706.1 GCA_018267795.1 Bacteroidota bacterium
AGGTGGCGTGCAGGTGCATAAGCTTCAAGACCGTACTGCAGTTGTACTGTAGCACCTTTGTCGTCTTTGCGGGTTACGCTGCCTTCGTGTACGCTGCCTATCGGGAAGATAGTTTCAAATGTATTCCAAGGATCTTCTTCCAGCTGTTTGTGGCCAAGCGCCAGTTTGCGGTTTTCTTTGTCTATAGAAAGTATTACTACTTCTATTTCATCGCCCACTTTTGTGAATTCGCTTGGGTGGTTGTAACGTTTGATCCAGCTCAGGTCGCTGATGTGGATCATACCGCCTATACCTGTTTCCAGTTCTACAAACACACCGTAAGGAGTTATGTTCTTAACAGTGCCTTTGTGACGGCTTTCTACAGGGAATTTGTTTTCTATTGTTTCCCAAGGATCTTCGCTCAGTTGCTTAATAGATAAGCTCATTTTGCGTTCTTCCTTGTCCAGCGTTACTACTATTGCTTCGTGTTCTTCGCCCATGTGGAAGAATTCCTTAGCGTTAATAGGCTGAGAAGACCATGTGATCTCAGAAACGTGTACCAGGCCTTCTACGCCAGGCATTATTTCCAGGAATGCACCGTAATCTTCAATGTTCACTACTTTACCTTTCACCTTAGCACCTTCTGTTATTTCAGCAGGCAGGTTGTCCCAAGGGTGAGGAGTCAGTTGTTTCAGACCGAGGCTGATGCGTTTCTTCTCGTCATCGAAGTCAAGAACAACCACATTCAGTTTCTGTCCATTTTCCAGCACTTCGCTCGGGTGCGTTACGCGGCCCCAGCTAATGTCTGTGATATAAAGTAAGCCGTCAACACCGCCAAGGTCAATGAACGCACCGAAGTCGGTAACATTCTTAACAGTACCTTCCAGTACCTGTCCTTTTTCCAGCTGGCCAATGATAACGCTACGCTGCTGTTCGATATCGCTTTCGATAAGCGCCTTGTGAGATACTACGGCATTGCGGATAGCTTCGTTTATCTTCACTACCTTGAAGTCCATAGTCTTGCCTACGTACTGATCGTAATCAGTAACCGGCTTAACGTCGATCTGAGAACCAGGTAAGAATGTTTCAAGACCATATACATCCACAATAAGACCACCTTTAGTCTTAGATGTAATAGTACCTGTAACAACTTCGCCGGTTTTGTAGAAGTCAACGATCTTCTGCCATGCGCGTGCCTGGCGGGCAAGCTTGCGGCTCAGGTGCAGGTGACCGCTCCTGTCTTCTTTTTCCACTACCATTACCTCGATTTCATCGCCGATTTTTACATCAGACAGATCGCGGAATTCGTTCAGTGAAACAAGACCATCAGATTCGACCCCGATGTTAATGATCGCGTCGGTCTTGGT
>JAFDXS010000707.1 GCA_018267795.1 Bacteroidota bacterium
CTACGGCGTAATAAATAATGAATTTGTTGTAACACTCCCATTGTTATGAATATAGTAATAATTGAAGACGAACAACCGGCACGCGAAAGGCTTGAAGCATTGCTGAATGAAATTGTGCCTGCTGCAAACTTGCTGGCTAATCATGATTCTGTGCAATCGGCCTGGAAATGGTTTTCCGAAAACCCCATGCCCGATCTTGTATTGCTGGATGTACAACTTGCAGATGGAACGGCTTTTGACCTTTTAAAGCTGATTAAGATTAGTTGCCCCATTATATTTACCACAGCCTTTAATAAATACGCTATAGAAGCCTTTAAATCTACCAGTATTGACTACCTGCTGAAGCCTGTGAAGAAAGCCGAGCTGGAAAAGGCATTTCAAAAGTTGAATACGCTACAGCATATTTTCAATCAACCCGAGCAGTTGCAGGTGAAACTACAACAGGCAGGTAATTATAAGCGGAGGTTCATTGTTCGTTTTGGTGATAATTTAAAAACATTGCCGGTAGAAAATATAGCCTATTGCTATACAGAAAATAGAACAAGTTTTGCAAAGACATTCGATGGTCATAAATACCCCCTTGACTACACGCTGGATGCCCTTGAAAAAATGATGGACCCACTGGATTTTTTCCGGATTAACAGGCAATACCTGATAAGTGTCAAATCGATAGCAGAAATGAAGGTATTCAATAAGGCGCGTGTAATAGTAAAGCTCACCCCTGAAGCAAAAGAAATACCTGTAGTAAGTACCGAACGCGCAGCAGATTTTAAACTTTGGCTTTCGGGCGAACTGGAATAGTAGGGAAAGACATTCAGAAATATTGTTTAACAAATACAGCTCGTATGGGTCTTTTTATTATCAATAACCTCCTATAAATCATACTTGGCATGGAATTTATTTATATCCCTTGTGATCAAGCGAAAAAAGATATTTGTTGTTTCTATTGCATTTCTTATTGCAGCCCTATTGGTTTTAGGCTCCCTTGCCTGGATATCAGCAGGATATAAAAGATATGTAAAAACTAATCTTCCCGGCTGGGTATTAAAAGGTACAGACAGCATCTATCACGCCTCGGTAGAGGACATAAGCATCAATATTTTTACCCGCAGGCTTACTATTACAGGCATCAAGTTGCAGGCCGATACTAATTGCGCTCAATACCGCAGAGAGACGGGTAAGGCGAATAAGGTAACAGTAAATCTTTATGTACCTAAGTTTCAGCTTAATGGCATAGTGTGGGGAAAGCTATTAACTAATAAGGAACTGTCTTGCAGCAGCGCCTTTATATGGCAACCTAAAGTGCTTATTATCTCAAAATATCACCAAGTCGATTC
>JAFDXS010000708.1 GCA_018267795.1 Bacteroidota bacterium
GTCCACCTCTTTGTGCAAACGAGGAATAACTTATAAATAGACTTAAGATAAAGGGTAGGTATTTCATAAAATTGAGACACTAAATTTACCAGCTACCACTGGAGCCGCCGCCGCTGAAGCCGCCACCGCCGCCGAAACCTCCGAAACCACTGCCTCCCCCACTACTGCCGCCGCCACCGAAGCCGCCGAAACCACCGCCTATAAAGCCGCCACCAAAACCGCGATAGCCTCTGCCGCTCATGTATGAGCCACCTCCGCCGCCGCCAATGCGGCTTAGTATCCATAGGACGAAGTAAATAAGCCCTATAATGAGTATGATAATGCCGGGAGATATTCCTTTGCCCTTATCCTCATCTGCCTTATATTCTCCTTTGGTTGCGGCTATTACGGCATCTGCTGCTTTGGAAAAACCACCATAATAGTCGCCGGTTTTAAAAGCAGGAACTATTTCATGCCGTATGATATGTGCACAGGTAATGTCAGGCAGTGCGCCTTCCAAGCCCTTTGCGGGTGAGATATTTATTTTACGGTCGCCTATGGATGCAAGTATCATTACGCCGTTATACTTTCCTTTTTTCCCTACGCCCCAGAGGTTGCCCAGCTTCAGTGCATAATCGGAGATATCGTAGTCACCCAGGCTTTTTATGGTGACAATTACAATTTCGGTAGATGAGGTAGCATTATAATTTTCCAGTTTTGCCTCCAATTGTGCCTGCTGGTCGGCAGTCATAGAATTAGCCAGGTCATTTACCAGTCGCGGGGGCGTGGGCTTTGGTGGAAAATCCTTGTCGTCTGCAAATACATGAAGCTGTATTAATGAAAACAAAAATACAAGGCCCAGCAGGCGCAAAACCGAAACTCTCTTCTTGCTGCTCATTATTTTCCAAATACTATTTCGTCAGGTAATTCATTTCTTGGCACTGAAGGGTCGAATGGAAAATGCTCGGCAAGTGCCCTGCCCAGTTCATTGATGCAGTTGCAAAGGCCTTCTGTTATTTGATTTTTCTTCAGATGACCTTTCAATTGCTCTGCTGCTTTTTCCCAAAACTGTGCGCCACCAGCTTTATGATATATCTCTACATCGCCAAATATGGCAAACTGCCTGTCAGTGAATGCTACATACACTATTATGGCATTGCGGCCCTGTGTTTTGAACATGCCCAATTGCTCAAACAATTCCTTAGCCCTGTCAAGCGGCTCTACATAGGAGCAGTGGTGCTCCATATACAGGCGCAGCTCGCCGGTGGTATTGCTTTCTGCCTGCTTAATGGCAGCCACAATACGCTGCTGCGCATCATCGTCAAGCATTGGCTTTTTCTTCCAGAACAGGAAACCC
>JAFDXS010000709.1 GCA_018267795.1 Bacteroidota bacterium
CGTTTTTAAATTCATGATGCAGAGCACTGAGCAATATGATTTTATCTTTGCAGGGCCACCCTATGCACTGGTGAACATTGACGATCTGCCAATGCTCGTGTTCGAGAAAAATATGCTTGCACCGGGTGGTATATTTGTGTTGGAGCACACACCACGGAATGACTACCAACAGCACCCCCATTTCGCTAAAATGAAAAATTACGGCACCACAGTCTTCACATTTTTTATTCAACCGGCATAACATATAGTATGCAACGCATTTGCTTATTTCCCGGCACATTTGATCCCATAACACTGGGACATGTAGATATAATAGAACGTGCTGTCTCGCTATTTGACAAATTAGTGATCGGCATAGGTATCAATTCTTCTAAGCAACCCATGTTCAGCGTTGAGCAGCGTATTGGCTGGATAAAAGATATCTTTAAAAATGACCCGAGAGTAGAGGTAGCCGGCTATGAAGGATTGACCGTAAAATACTGTACAGAAATAAACGCGAAATTTATACTTAGAGGGATACGCTATATAAGTGATTTCGAATACGAAAAAGCTATAGCAGACATGAACCGTATGCTGGCACCTGATATAGAAACTATTTTTCTAACCTGCTCACCATTATACTCTACCATATCATCTACCCTGGTGCGGGATGTGATACGCAACAATGGCGATGTAAGCATGTTTGTACCGAAGGAAGTAAAATTCTAATTACAGGCTGCTTCTGCGTTCCCTGGCTTTATATTGTATGTAGCGCTGTGTTTCCTTATGCAGGGCTTTTATAAGCAGGAAAATAACTACACCATCATCCAGCCAGCCTACAACCGGTATAAAATCGGGAATAAGATCGAAAGGAAAGACGACGTATGCGATGGACACTACTACAACAAGTGTAGTAAAAAGAGACATTCTGTAGCGCCCGTTCAGCACCTCACGAAGCATTTGCCACAAAGTCTTGCGGTTCCTGAATAAATGCCAACCATGACGAATATTCTGAACCTGCCGTGCTGATGTAATTTTCGGCATGGTTTGTAATTTCTGAGATAAAATTACGGTCTCTATTGTTGGGGTAATGTTAAGGTTAAATAGCGAAACTATTACCACTTAAGGCCTGCGCTTTCCAGCACATGCCTTATAGCCTCGAAAGACTTTGAAATAATGGGCTCAAGCTCGTTTTGGGGTATCCACCGGGCTTCCAATATATTTTCCTCTTCCTGCGGTGTTAGCTTTTCGGTTGAGCCTGCATGCATTTTAAACCAGGTAGTATGCTTTAGCAAGTTCTGCCCAAACTGGGCATATACATGGTAGGTATCACATATCTTTTCAGCCAGATCAAGC
>JAFDXS010000070.1 GCA_018267795.1 Bacteroidota bacterium
CGTAGCCCATACCTATAGCTTTGCCCAGGCTTGGTGCTTGGGTGCCTGATGTTACGTAGCCTATTTCCTGGCCTTCGGCATTCTGTATTTTGTAGTGGTGGCGAGGTATGCCTTTGTCCACCATTTCAAAGCCTACCAGTTTGCGTTTTACGCCTTCAGCTTTTTGTTTTTCCAGTATAGGGCGGGCAGTAAAGTCCTTAGTGAACTTAGTGATCCAGCCCAGTCCGCCTTCCAGTGGTGATGTGGTATCATCTATATCATTACCATACAGGCAATAACCTTTTTCCAGGCGTAGTGTGTCGCGCGCAGCGAGGCCTATAGGCTTCATGCCATTAGGGCCACCTACTCGAAATATTTCATTCCACATTTTTTCGGCATTGCCGTCTTTGTCCTCAAAATATATTTCCACGCCACCTGCGCCGGTATAGCCGGTAGCGCTTACTATTACATTGTCAATACCTGCAAATGTACCTTTTGCAAAGGTGTAGTACTTCAGGTTAGTAATGTCCATATCAGTTAGCTGCTGCATATACTCAGTAGCTTTCGGGCCTTGCACGGCCAGTAATGCAGTCTTATCGCTTATGTTATGCATTTCCACACCTTCAGTGTTATGCTTGCTTATCCAGTTCCAGTCCTTTTCTATGTTCGATGCATTCACTACCAGCATATACACGTTATTCTCTTCTATGCAATACACGATCAGGTCATCCACTATGCCACCTTCATCATTAGGCAGGCAGCTGTATTGTGCCTTGCCGTTTGTCAGCTTACTTGCATCGTTGGTGGTTACACGTTGTATCAGGTCCAGCGCCTTAGGGCCTTTTAGCATGAACTCGCCCATGTGGCTCACGTCAAATACACCTGCATTCTGGCGAACTGTATGGTGTTCTTCATTAATGCCTGTATAAGATATAGGCATATTGTAGCCTGCAAATTCCGCCATCTTAGCGCCTAATGCTATGTGTATCTGTGTGAATGGTGTATTCTTCATGTTTGTTTATCTTGAAAAGTGGCGCAAAAATAACATTATTCCCTGTTTTTCTCTTAATCTTTCATATGTACAAAAAAACAAAGCCCGGCATAAGGCCGGGCTTCGAGCTATTTTAAATTTTTACTTTTAAATTTTTAATTACTAAGCATTCACCATAGCTACCGGTGCAGCAGCCATGATTTCCTCATTGGCTTGTGAAGCATACTTGCTAAAGTTCTTAATAAACAGGTCGGCCAGTTCGTTAGCTTTCTTGTCATAAGCTTCTTTGTCGCTCCATGTATTGCGCGGTACCAGTATTTCTTCAGGTACACCAGGGCAAGACTTAGGCATCAGCACGCCGAATACAGGATGTGCGTCGTATTCCACGTTGTTCAACTCGCCGTTTATAGCAGCGGTGATCATAGCGCGTGTATAGCTCAGCTTCATACGGTGACCTGTACCGTAAGCGCCGCCGCTCCAGCCGGTGTTTACCAGCCATACGTTCACGTCCTTATGTGCATCCAGCTTTTTACCCAGCAGTTCTGCATACTTGGTAGGGTGCAGCGGTAAGAATACGCGACCGAAACAAGCAGAGAAAGTAGTTTGTGGTTCTGTAACGCCTACTTCAGTGCCGGCAACCTTTGCAGTATAGCCGCTGATGAAGTGGTACATAGCCTGGCCTTTAGTCAGTTTAGCTATTGGAGGCAGGATACCGAAAGCATCGCAGGTAAGGAAGAATATGTTTTTAGGATCGCCACCATAAGATGGTTCCTTTGCATTATCTATAAAGTTAATCGGGTATGCAGCACGTGTATTTTCAGTTATGCTGGCATCCTTGTAGTCAACTTTGTTAGTGCCCGGAATGAAAGTGATATTTTCCAGTATAGCATTTGGCCTGATGGCGTTGAATATCTGTGGTTCTTTTTCGGCGCTCAGGTCTATACATTTTGCATAGCAGCCACCTTCAAAGTTGAATACAGAGCCATCTGCCCAGCCATGTTCATCGTCCCCTATCAGGGCGCGCTCAGGGTCAGCACTCAGGGTAGTTTTGCCTGTTCCGCTAAGGCCAAAGAAAAGTGCTACATCGCCGTTTTTGCCTTCGTTGGCAGAGCAGTGCATGCTCAGTACGCTGTGTTCATGAGGTAAGAGGTAGTTCAGCACGCCGAAGATACCCTTCTTCATTTCGCCGGTATAAGCAGAGCCGCCTATCAATACTATTTTGCGGGTAAAGTTTACTATTGTAAAGTTTGCCTGGCGGGTACCGTCTACAGTAGGGTCAGCATGGAAGCTTGGCGCCTGTAGTATTATCCAATCAGGAGTTTGAGTAGCTATTTCATTTTCAGTAGGGCGCAGGAACAGGTCGTTGCAAAACAGGTTTGCCCAAGGGGTTTCGTTTACAACGCGTATGTTCAGGCGGTATTTAGGGTCAGCACATGCATAAGCGTCGCGTACCCATACTTCCTTGCCATCCAGGTGCTTACAAACTTTGTCATACAGTTTGTCGAATACTTCCGGAGCAATAGGAATGTTTATATCACCCCAATCCACACTTTTTTCCGTGTTTGCGTCTTTAACGGTAAACTTATCTTTAGGAGAGCGGCCGGTGAATTTTCCGGTACTTACACACAGAGCGCCTGCATCATTCAATACGCCTTGTTCCAGTTCTAATGTTTTCTTAACCAGATCTTCCGGAGCCAGGTTCCAATGAGCCACTCCTACGTTAAGGCCCATATCAGCAAGTTTTGCTGATGGGTTTTTCTTACCATATTCCTGCATAGGATATTATTTTATCAATAAATTTTAGACTGCAAAAATACTACTTAAAACGGTTTAAAGTAGCGATAAGCTCCTGCCTATTGTAAAATTTATCAATATTTATGGTAAAAAATTGCAATATTATTAATGTTAGATAGATGCGGGTAAATGCCTGCCGCCGGCTATTGCAGTAGCGGCCATTTTCTTCCTCGAAAGCGCCATGAGTTGTATAAAAAGCACACACCATATTATAATAGAGGGTACTGCTTTTATTGCGTATGGTTTAATAATGTCCTGCCTTATAGAGTGGGGAATAAGGTCACTCACGCTGAGGCAAGTTACCAGGAGTGCCATTATCATTATTGCCTTGCGCCAGGTGGCAGCGGGCTGGCTAAAATGCCAGATTCCTACCCCCGACAGGGTAATAATAAAGGTGGGTGATTCTGCTTTATGATTGAATATCACCACCCATATCAGAATAGAGGCTAGGGTCAGTAGCCTATACTGCGCATTTTTGTATAGCTTGAACCTGAAAAGGGGCAATAAAAAGAGTATAGTGCCAATAAAGCTCACCAGGTTTTTGCCTTGCTCCAGCCCAAACCACGAGTGCAGCCAGCCCATTACAGACAAGCCATAAGATGCAGACTGGTCCGCTGCCATCATCCCTGCCCAGCTTTTGTATTCATATATAAGGGTATGTGCCGGGATAACAGTAAGCGGCAGCAAGGCCATTATAATGGTCCAGCCCAGGCTATATAAGATAAACTTCAGCTTGTCAGGATAAAAAAGGAACAGGCAGAAGCCTATTGCTCCATATACCTTTATAAAGGTTGCCAGTACCAGCCATAGCGCAGCCCATAGCATCTTACGCCGCTCCAGGCAGCCAAAGGCAGCTATCATAAGGCCGGCAAGCAGGGCATTGCTCTGGGCATTTTGCATGGATATAAGCAGCTCAAGGGCTATAAATAACAGCAGTAGCGCTTTCTTTTTATCAGTAAAAGGCAGCATACTTATGGCAGCAAATAGTACCAGGGCATTTAGCAGGTTCCAGCATATCAGCCCCGCCATATCGGGCAAAATATTCAGCGGGGCCATAAACAAAGCAAATGTGGGGCTATATTTATACAGGTCCCATTGTTCAGCAGGGTAAATAGTGTACAGGTCCTTACCATGGAGCAGGTGAAGGAATGATTGTCTGAAAACTATATAGTTATTGTAGTCGTAGTATTGATGGCCTATATATTGTTTCAGCACATCGGGGTTATTCATGATGTCTGTGGTATGGTGGCTGTACACAGGCATGGTAAAAGGATGCCCTCCCGTAGCTATTATCTGTATAGAGGCAAATACGGCGAGTATTACATATACAATAAGTAATGTACCTGGTCGAAATAGTATTGTAAGTATGGACGGCCTTTGCTGCATATAGATGGAAGCTGCTGGAGGCCTAATATTACCTAAAAGTCATACCCGCGGTTATTAACTTTGGATTAAGTTTTTCTTCAAATATTAATTAGAGTTTATCTTAATTTGTTAGCCATTTTAAATTACACTTTTATAAGAGGTGGTATTTCATATTATTTGCCACAGATAAATTTAATTCTTGGACTTTTTTTTGAATTTAAAACTGGTATCTTTGCGCAAAATTTCGGAAGTGAAAATGAGTTGTAAACGTCTGTTTTCCTTGTTCTTATTGGTTTTTGCCCTCGCAGGTACTTCTGTTTCAGCGTTAGCTCAAACAGAGGCTACGCCTGTTGCCAGCCCTGCTGCCGAGAGCGAAGCGCCAAAAGAAGGTAAAGGTCTCAATATTTCTCAGGTTATTTTTGGCCACGTTGCTGATGCCCACGAGTGGCATATTTTCAGCATCGGCGAAACACCGGTTGCCCTGCCTTTACCGGTTATCATTTACCACCCCGAAAAAGGATTTTCTGTATTCTCCTCTTCTAAAATAGCTGAAGGCGAATCTTACGAAGGCTACCACCTGGACAAAGGGGGCATGAAGGAAAAGATAGTATCTGAAGACGGCGCTAAGATCACCGACCTTTCTATTACCAAGAATATACTGGCAATGCTTGTTTCTGCTGTTATATTAATGTTGCTGATGACAAGTGCTGCTAAGAAATATAAAGCTGCAGGCGCTATGAAAGCTCCAAAAGGTTTTCAAAATGCACTGGAAGTATGTATCATATTTATACGTGACGAAGTGGCTAAGCCAAACCTGGGCCACAAATACAAAAAGTATTTACCGCTGCTGCTTACTATATTCTTCTTTATCTGGATAAATAACTTATTCGGCCTGTTCCCTGGTGGTGCCAACTTTACAGGTAACATAGCTGTAACGGCATGTCTTGCTCTGGTTTCATTCCTGGTTATGCTATTCAGTGCCAACAAACATTATTGGGGCCACATGTTCAACCCTCCGGGTGTGCCATTTGGTATCAAGCTGTTGCTGGTGCCTATCGAAATAATTTCCATGTTCATTAAGCCTGTCGCTTTAACGATACGTCTTTTTGCAAACATGTTAGCCGGTCACATCATTATATTGAGCGTGATCTGTATGATCTTCATTTTCGGAATGCTGAATAAATATGTAGGTATTGGTTTCATACCGGTATCTGTAGCGTTCTCAGTGTTCATGTTCATGGTAGAGTTGCTGGTGGCAGCTATACAGGCTTTCATCTTCGCTACCCTTACTGCTGTATTCATCGGTCAGGCTATAGAAGAGAACCATAGCGAAGAAACAGGGCAGGAATACCATGTAAACGAAAGTGAAATAATAGCGTAGTTTTTTTAATTAAAATCCATATAGTATGTCTTTGTTGAACACAATTTTGTTAGCAGCTGACGGTTTAGCTAAAGCTGGTGGTGCTATAGGTGCTGGTGTTGCAGCCCTTGGTGCAGGTGTAGGTATCGGTCAGATTGGTAAAGGCGCTGTAGAAGCGATCTCTCGCCAACCAGAAGCTTCTGGCGACATCCGTGCAAACATGATCCTGACTGCTGCCTTCGTAGAAGGTGTGGCTCTGTTCGGTGTTATCGCGGGTCTGCTTGCTATCGTACTGTAATTACAGTGCACAAAACATTTAACTGCACCCGACGCACAGGGCCGAAGGTGCAGTTATTTAAACAAACAATAAGAATAAGAAACATAAATTTTAAACTTTACTAATTAAATAATAGGTATGGAATTGTTAACCCCGGAACTTGGTTTGTTCTTTTGGACTCTTGTAGCGTTCCTGATTGTTCTGTTCGTTCTGCGCAAGTTCGCATGGAAGCCAATTCTTAATTCTCTTGGCGAACGTGAAAAAGGTATTGCAGACTCTATCGCTGCTGCAGACAACCTGAAGAAAGAGATGAGCCAAATGAAAGCCGAAAATGAAAAGGTAATGGCCCAGGCTCGTGAAGAACGTGCGCAGATGCTGAAAGAAGCTAAGGAAATGAAAGACCGCATTGTGAATGAAGCTAAAGACCAGGCAAAAGCTGAAGCTAACAAGATCATCGTTGATGCACAGCAGCAGATACAGCAGCAGAAAATGGCAGCGCTTACTGAAGTGAAAAACGAGATAGGCACTCTTGCTGTAGAAGTAGCTGAAAAAATATTACGTAAAAGTTTGGCTACAGCCGAAGCTCAGGATAGCTATGTGAACATGCTGGCTGAAGATATTAAACTGAACTAATTTTAAAATGAGCTTTTGGGCACTGCCCGCAAGCCTGAAACAATATTAATACATGCAAAATCCACGTCTTGCGTCCCGTTATGCAAAATCGCTCTTCGATCTGGCTACCGAAAGGAACAGCCTCGAAGATACGCTGAAGGATATGCAACTGCTGATAAGTATCTGCAGCCACAACAGCGATTTCGTAAATATGTTGCGCAGCCCGGTTATTAAGGCAGATAAGAAGATACAGATTGTAGAAGCTATTCTTAAAGGACAGATACACACCGTTACACAGGCATTTGTAAATCTGCTGGTAAACAAAGGTCGTGAAATGAATCTGCCTGAAATAGCTCATGCATTTGTAGCACAGTACAAGGAAATGAAGAAGATAAAAACAGTGAAGCTTACCACAGCATCACCTGTTAATGAAAGTGTGAAGGTTTCTATCCTTGCTAAAATAGCCGCTAACCTCCAGGGCAGCACTGTAGAATTAGCTACAGCTGTAAACCCTGACCTGATAGGCGGTTTTGTACTGGAAATGGAAGATAAATTATTTGATGCCAGTGTGCGTCGTGAGCTAAGCAATATCAAGGCTAAGCTTATTGACTACTCTTACGTATCACAACTGTAATAAAATTTTTGAAACGTTTTTTAAAAAACAATATAGATCATGGTTGAGATTAAACCGGATGAAATATCGGCGATATTGCGCCAACAGTTAAGCGGCTTTGATGGTGCTGCTAATCTGGAAGAAGTTGGTACCGTACTGCAGATAGGTGATGGTATCGCTCGTATTTATGGTTTGAACGGTGTACGTTCAGGTGAACTGGTAGAATTTGAAAATGGCACCAAAGCTATCGCATTGAACCTTGAAGAAGATAACGTAGGTGTGGTGTTGATGGGTGAAAGCGGCCAGATCAAAGAGGGTGATAAAGTAAGCCGTACCGGTAAAATTGCCTCTATTAACGTAGGTGAAGGCATGATTGGCCGTGTTATTAATACACTGGGCGAACCAATAGATGGCCGTGGCCCGCTGAAAGGTGAACTGTATGAAATGCCGCTGGAACGTAAAGCTCCGGGTGTTGTATTCCGTGAGCCGGTAAAGGAACCACTGCAAACAGGTATCAAAGCGATAGATGCGATGATTCCTATAGGTCGTGGACAGCGTGAGTTGGTAATCGGTGACCGTCAGACTGGTAAAACAGCTATCTGTATCGATACCATCATCAATCAGAAAGAATTTTATGATGCAGGCAAGCCTGTATATTGTATATATGTAGCTATTGGTCAGAAAGCTTCTACTATCGCTGGTGTTATGAAAACACTGGAAGATAATGGCGCTATGGCTTATACTACTATCGTTGCCGCTTCTGCAGCAGATCCTGCTCCTCAGCAGTTCTTCGCTCCATTTGCTGGTGCCGCTATAGGTGAGTTCTTCCGCGACACCGGCCGTCCTGCTCTGATCATTTATGATGATCTTTCTAAGCAGGCTGTGGCTTACCGCGAGGTATCTCTGTTACTTCGTCGTCCTCCTGGTCGTGAAGCTTATCCTGGTGACGTATTCTATCTGCATAGCCGCTTACTCGAGCGTGCCGCTAAGGTTATCAGCAATGATGCCGTAGCCAGCAAAATGAATGACCTTCCTGAAAGCATCCGTCACATGGTGAAAGGTGGTGGTTCTCTTACTGCCCTTCCTATCATCGAAACTCAGGCCGGTGACGTATCTGCATATATCCCAACGAACGTGATCTCGATCACCGATGGTCAGATATTCCTTGAGTCAAACCTCTTCAACGCAGGTATCCGTCCGGCTATCAACGTAGGTATCTCTGTAAGCCGTGTGGGTGGTAACGCGCAGATCAAATCAATGAAGAAAGTATCAGGTACATTGAAGCTTGATCAGGCTCAGTACCGCGAAATGGAAGCTTTCTCTAAGTTTGGTGGTGACCTTGATGCTGCTACTAAGATTATTCTTGATAAAGGTGCCCGCAACGTGGAAGTGCTGAAACAAGCTCAGTACAGTCCATTCAGCGTGGAAAAACAAGTTGCGATCATTTACCTCGGTACACAAAACCTGATGCGTAAAGTGCCTGTTAAGAACATCAAAGCTTTTGAAGAAGCGTTCCTGCAGCAGATGGAAATGAAGCTGCCTGATGTGCTTGCCGAGTTCAAGAAAGGTAACTTACCTGAAATAGGCATCGAGAA
>JAFDXS010000710.1 GCA_018267795.1 Bacteroidota bacterium
CGTTGGGAACAGTGCCCTGATAACCTGCTCAATTAACTAAATAACTATGAACGAAAACATACAATCCTATTTCGATAATCATCCTAATGTAGATGAATTCCATTTTACATCAGATGGCTTTGCATTCTTCAGGGAACACGACGCACGCAACCATGCGCGTCACCTGGACAATGACGAGGTGCTGACAGTAACCCGAGAAGAGCTCGACGATATAGATGCTGAATAATACCACACACAAAAAAATTATTAAACGAAAAATAAAATTTAAATGCCATTACCTAACGTAAATATAACCCTTGCCAATGGTGCGCTTGGCGGCATAATACAAACTGCCGATGGTGTAGCAGGTGCAGTGCTTACCGGTACAAGCGCAGGTACTATAGTTGCAGGTACCCCATTCCTGGTTACCAGCCTTAGCGATGCAGAAACGCAGGGCCTTGTTGCCGCTACCAATCCATTTGCCCACAGGCAGGTAAAAGAGTTTTATGATGAAGCCGGTGATGGTGCGCAGCTATACCTGATGCTGGTACCATCTACAATGAAAGTTAAAGACATAGCAGATAAAACAAATGCTGCAGGTGCAATAAAGCTGCTGAATTTTGCGGCAGGTAAAATAAGAGTGCTGGGTATCCTTACAGATGACACTGCTGTTTATCCTGGTGGTACAGGCCTTACTACTACTGCTGGCATTAATGATGACGTATACACGGCAGCAAACAATATGCAGACATTAGCGCAGCAGTTCTTCGACCAGGAAACACCTTTCCGTGCCATAATAGGCGGTACATCATACATAGGTACTGCTACCTCGCTTACAGATATGACCACACATGGGTATAATCGCGTAGCAATATTGATAGGCGATACAGTGAGCGGAGCAGCAGCGGCAATAGGCTTGTTACTTGGCCGCCTGGCAGTAATACCCGTACAGCGTAAAGTGTCGCGCGTAAAGACAGGTGCCCTTGCTAATACTACAGCATATATAGGCAGTACCACTGCAGACAAATATGTAGATACCAGCGTACTGAACGATAAAGCATTTATCACCTTCCGCACTTTCCCCAACAAAAGCGGCTTCTACTTTACCGGTGATCCTACCTGCACAGCTACAACAGATGACTTTGATACAATAGCACGCGGTCGTGTAATAGACAAAGCACACATACTGGCCTATGCCACCTATGTAGAAGAAGTGGACAATGAAGTACAGGTAAACACAGATGGAACACTAAATGCCGGCTATTGCAAATACCTGGAGCAGCAGATCATCAACCAGATCAACCTTACCATGACTGCTAATAATGAAGTGAGCGCAGTTGACTGCTTTGTT
>JAFDXS010000711.1 GCA_018267795.1 Bacteroidota bacterium
GTGCCGCCAGCTTTATTATTTGTTTATTAGTAATAGATACTTTCACGTTACATTTTTTTCTTATCCAGATATATCTTCCAATGGCGTTTGTCCTTACAAATATTACACTTTAAAACCTGTTCCGTATGGCCTTAACATGAGGGCAAATAGTGAAATTGTCGCAAATTTATTCTATAATTGTGTGCATTTCTATGTCAGAGCTTACCAATAATACTGCTTTAAATCAACATGCCTACAATGTACATAGCGGCGACTCCCTGCTAAGCCAGGTAACACGCGTAATATGTATATTAATGCCAAGGGGCTTAACCGTTGCCGGCTTCAGTGACAGAGGCGACCTGCTAATGATACGCCATAGCGACTATAAAAAAAGCTTGCCTGCCTGGATACTTGATTTTTTTGAGCACCAGTTTATCAATGAGCCACTGCTTTCTTCACCGCACAAAGTATCTGCTGCATTTGTAGCAGCAGATAAATACTTGCTGGTGCCGGAAGTACTGTACAATGAAGCTACTGCCGAGAAATGGATGCGGAAAATAGACTTTGTAGAAGGTAATGAAATAATAAACGTACATCACCTGCGTGAGGATAAGGCCAATTACCTGTACTCCTGGCCGGCTGCTATAAGAAGCCTGATGACGCGCTACTTTACTAAAGGACATATTTATCCATTTGCTTCTTATCAATTTTACAAGCCTTATAAATCTGAATGTTCATTACAATGCTGCATTACTAATGAACAAGTATATGCAACACTGTACAACAACAGGCAACTGCACTGGCACCAGGTATTTAACTACGAGACTGCTGAGGATATAGCCTACCAGCTAAAATTACTGGCACACCAGCATAATATAGAATCTGAATACATGAGCTTTCAGTGCACAACTACCAGCAGAGGGCTTGTAGATGTAGTAAATGAGCTATCCCAGTACTACCCAAGCATAAAAGACGGCATGGGGAATGTTGACACTACGGACCGCAACTGGATAGGTACTATTTATTTGTTACAACAACTTTACGCATGCGCATTATAAGCGGCGAATTCAGTGGCAGAAGATTTAATCCGCCTGCCGGCATACCTGCGAGACCTACTACCGATATAGCTAAAGGAGGCCTGTTCAATACGCTAGGGAACATGATAGATTTCGAGGGTATAAAAACCTGCGATATTTTTGGTGGTACCGGCAGTATAAGCTACGAACTGGCATCACGCGGCGCGGCAGACCTTACGCTAATAGAACGCGACCAGGTGAGTGTGAACTTTATAAAGAAAACAGCTAAGGAACTGGACATAGAAGATAAGCTGCATATAATAAAGGG
>JAFDXS010000712.1 GCA_018267795.1 Bacteroidota bacterium
CGCTAACCTAAACGTACAGGAATTAATGCCGCGTGGAGATTAACACGCCCTCATTTTGCCTACGAAAATCCTCAATTAGGCTACAAGCAGCAGTTAGCATCTGCTGAGCTTTGCTGCATTATTCTAAAACAAAAATACATGACACATCAAAATGATAATGCAGGCGCAGGGAAAGTTTGGTTCATTACTGGTACTTCACGAGGCTTCGGCCGCGTCTGGGCTGATGCCGCTTTGAAGCGTGGCGATAAGGTTGCAGCTACTGCACGTACCGTAGCGAGCATTGCAGACCTAAAAGAAAAATATGGCGCAAACATTTTAACCTTAGAGCTCGATGTTACCAAACCCGAGCAGGTAAAAGCAGCAGTAGCAGAAGCTTATAATCACTTCGGCAGGCTCGATGTTGTGCTTAACAATGCCGGTTATTCATTGGTTGGGACTATTGAGGAGGCAAGTGCCAACGATGTTCGCGCGCTCTATGAAACAAATATCTTCGGCACATTAGCTGTTATCCAGGCTGCATTACCGCTGCTGCGAAAACAAGGTCACGGCCACATACTCGGTGTATCAAGCAGCCTGGGCCATGTCACCCTGCCGGTCATAGGTTATTACTGTTCCTCAAAATGGGCATTCGAGGCGATACATGAAAGCCTTGCCGCAGAAGTTAAACCTTTCGGCATTAATGTCACCATCATAGAGCCGGGCGCCTATGCTACTGAATTCGGCAGCCAGGATTCTTTGAAATTTTCAGCCGGTCTCGACATTTATACAGACTTTAAAACGCAGTTCTTCGAAACGCTAAAAGACATGGAAAGAGGCGACCCTAACGCAACACCGGAAGCCCTCTTCAAAATGGTAGATGCAGAACAGCCCCCATTGCGCTTTAATCTCGGCAGCCACAATCTGCCATGGGTGCGTGGCGCGTATGCCGAGCGCCTGGCTACCTGGGAGGCCTGGGATGCTGTGTCCAGCTCTGCTCAAGGCAATTAAAGTAATCTATAGGTAAATAGATAATGATAACCGGTAATTGACTCTATTATCGGTTATCATTGCACTAATATTAGATCGTGAAAATGAAAAAGGAAAAAAGCAGTCCGCATAAATTTGAATCTTTATCCGAAGCACATCAGGCCTTTGGTTTACCTAAGCCCCTGCATCCGCTCATCAGTCTTGTCAATAATTCAAATACCGAACCTGGGCGCAGTAATCCGCCCAAATCTCATGTGCTCAGCTTCTATAAAATATCGTACAAGCCTGGCTTGAGTAAGAAGCTAAAATACGGGCAGGATTACTATGATTTCAGTGAAGGAGGATTATTG
>JAFDXS010000713.1 GCA_018267795.1 Bacteroidota bacterium
TTAGCTTATCAAGCTTCAGTTGTTTTAGCTGGTTTCTAAGAAATGTTTCTTCATGCAGGTTCTTTCCACCCTCTTCATCATCATTCTTCCATTCCAACGGAAATTTTGCTTCTATATCAACCGGTAGCATGCCCGCGAATAATGCATTGCGTGCATACTGTGTGGCCGTAGGTAATATGCTGTAAAACATATCTTCCTCCTGCATGCGGAAAGACTCATTTATTATTGGCTGCAAGCTCTTCCACTGGTCATAGCGCAGGTTATCTATTACTACCAGGAAGGTTGGCTTACCCTGTTCGAGGTAAGGCGCAACTTTACGTTTGAATAGCTCATGCGACATAAGGGGCGCATCACCGCTTGTATCTTTTATCCATTTAGCGTAGTTCTTGGATACAAACTTGAAAAAATCATTGTTTGCTTCCTTCTTCTGTTCCTGGAACACATCCATCATTTCGGAGCTGTCACTTTTGCCCATTTCGAGCTCCCAGTAAACAAGTTTTTTATATAATTCCTTCCATTCTTCATGGTTGGGGTTATTGCTGAGCGCCATAAAGAGATTGCGGAAATCCTGCTGGTAGGCAGTAGTAGTTTTCTCGGAAACGAGGCGTTTACTATCAATAATCTTCTTTAAAGAAAGCAATACCTGGTTTGGATTTACCGGCTTTATGAGATAATCTGTTATCTGCGAACCTATTGCTTCTTCCATTATGTACTCTGCCTCGTTCTTTGTTACCATTACAACAGGCATCTGGGGCAGCGCTTCTTTTATTTTGGCAAGGGTTTCAAGACCTGTCATGCCGGGCATGCTTTCATCCAGCAGCACCACATCTATCGCCTTCTCTTTCAGCAGCTCGAGTGCATCGTAGCCATTGGTAAGCGGTGTAACCTCGTAACCTTTATTTTTTAAGAATAATATTTGTGATTTCAGTGAGTCTATTTCGTCATCAATCCAGAGTATTTCGCCTTGTACGTTCATTGTTTATGTGTATGTGTTGTAAAATTATATACTTAAAAGTAAAGCCTGAGTGATATAAAGAAAAACTAAAATTGCCTTATATCTCTTTTGTCTATATAGTTTAACTATAAATTGGCGATTATGTTGTGTAAGACAACATATTCATGCCACAATATATTGCAGACGCAAAAAAGGAGCCACTACGCAGTGGCTCCTTTTTCTTATAATAAAGTAGATAACTTAAAGTTGAGTAGCAGTATATACTACGCTGGTAGTGTAAGTACCTGCAGGGTATGCAAAACCAGGAGTAGCCTGGTACTGTACAGAGAATGTCTGGTTGCCACCATAAGTAGCGTTAG
>JAFDXS010000714.1 GCA_018267795.1 Bacteroidota bacterium
TGAGTTATGGTTTCCTGGGGGCTACGTACTCTCTTTTCCAACTTATAGGCTCACCTATACTGGGCAACTGGAGCGATAGGTATGGGCGCCGAAAGATATTGCTGCTGAGCGAGGGTGGCACCTTCCTGGGCTGGTGCATCTTCCTGGTGGCGCTGTACCTGCCTGTGCGGTTTACACATCCTCCATCCGGTATTGTGGCCGCATTTACTAATACATTTCCGTTACTGCTTCTGTTCATGTCACGTGCGCTGGATGGCATAACCGGTGGAAATATAAGCGTGGCCAATGCCTACCTGGCAGATATTACGCCCCATGCCGAAAGGAAGAAGAACTTTGGTAAAATGACCGCATCGGCAAACCTGGGGCTGATATTCGGCCCCGCTTTTGCAGGTGTGCTGGGTGCTACCGCATTGGGCAATATGCTGCCAGTAGTTGCAGCTATGGCTGTTTCGCTGACGGCCTTATGCGTTATCTTCTTTAGGCTGAAAGATGTGCAACCGAAAGAAAAGATTGCCGATGGTACTGCGGGATTACTGACTGTGGCGGGAGATAAGCATAAAAATGGCTTTGCCGTGGCCATGAAGCAGCCTAACATTCCGTACTTCCTGCTGATGTACTTTCTTATATTCCTTGGGTTTAATTTCTTCTACGCGTCCTTCCCAGTATATGTGGCGCAGGAGATGCACTGGACGGTGCTGCAACTTGGTATCTTCTTTAGTGTACTCAGCGGCGCGCTGGTGGTGGTGCAGGGGCCGGTGTTATCGCGCATATCGCCTATATTCTCGGGTGCCTCCCTAGTGATGACGGGAAGCGTGATATTGGCCGCGGCCTTTGTGCTGCTGGGCACGCATAGCAATGTATTGCTGTATGCCGGCGCGGTGCTCTTTGCAATAGGCAATGGCATTATGTGGCCGTCGTTTCTTGCACTGATGTCGAGCGCTACGGATGACAGATACCAGGGGCTTGTGCAAGGCTTTGCGGGCAGTACCGGCAGCCTGGCAAGTATAGTGGGGTTAATATCAGGAGCTTTCTTCTACCGCATGTTTGGCGGGCATATCATGGACTTTTCTGCGGCCTTTCTTTTGCTTATTGCTATCTGCGCTTACCGACTGGTAGCGATAGAAAAGAGCATAAAATAAAGATGCTCCCTCAGGGGGGAGCATCTTGCCAATTTATCATTAAGCAATTTATTATCTGTGTGAAGGTGGTGCAGGACGCGATGCTGGTGTCGGCGCGGGCTGTGGGCGGAACTGTGGCTGTGGTGCAGGCTGCGGGCGATATTGTGGTTGTGGTGCAGGTTGTGGACGCGG
>JAFDXS010000715.1 GCA_018267795.1 Bacteroidota bacterium
GGGTAGTGCTGTATGCTGCCACATGGTTGCCTCACTTTTATTTTAAGTCCGGAATAATAGACCCCACATTCAACTTCTTCATTTTCCTTTCTTTCTTCCAGCTACACCTCATAAGCTACGGGAAGAAAGATGTAATGCATGCTATACTTTGTGGCCTGTTCCTTGGCCTTGCGGTGCTTACCAAAGGCCCTGTAGTCATATTGGTCGCTTTACTTTCCTTTGCCATATATGTAATAGTAAACAGGGGTACAAAGGGTGTTAATCTAAAGCATTTATTGCTTATCGTTTTGTTTTCTTTGCTCACCACCTCACTATGGTTTGGAGTAGAGATATTGAATCATGGTTTCTGGTTTGTAAAGGAATTTATCACTTACCAGGTAAGATTGTTCCGTACTGAGGATGCAGACCACGGCGGTCCATTCTTTTACCACTGGATAGTTCTTTTAATAGGTTGCTTCCCGGCATCATTATTCCTTTTCCAGTACAATCGCAAAAGGTCAACAGATATTGAATCTACCAGGAATTTTACGCGCCTTATGTGGATCATGTTCTGGGTAGTACTGATTCTGTTCTCAATAGTAAAAACAAAAATCGTTCACTATTCATCACTGTGCTATTTTCCGCTTACTTATCTGGCTGCACTACAGCTTTATCGCCTTAGTGCTAATCAGGCTATACTAAAACCATGGGTAAAGGCATTATTGTTATTTGTAGGTTCCTTACTGGCTTTACTTATTGCAGCACTCCCATTGGTAGGTATCTACAAGGACAAATTGATACCATATATAGATGACCCTTTTGCAGTAGGCAATTTGCAGGCAAATGTGCCCTGGAGTTACCTGGAGTGTGGCTGGGGCCTTCTGTACCTGGTAGGTATTTGGGTTGCCGTTATACTCATGAAAAGAAACTTCCGTAAAGGCATGCTGGTGTTGTGCGTCTTGCAGATTTTAATTATTCAAGTTACCGTTCTGCATTTTACACCAAAGGTGGAAGCCTACTCGCAACGGGCAGCTATAGACTTTTTTAAGGATTTGAGGGGCAAAGATGTATATGTGCATGTATTGGGATACAAAAGCTATGCACCACTTTTCTATACCGAAAAAATGCCGCCTGCAAATAAGAATTCCTATAATGAGCAATGGCTGCTAAATGGTAATGTAGACAAGCCCACCTACTTCGTTTGCAAAATACAGAATGCAGACAAGTTCCGGGTAATGCCCCAGTTGCAGGAGCTATATGCCAAAAATGGTTTTGTTTTCTTTAAAAGAAAATAGTTTTACAGGCTGCACATAAATGCCATGGTATCTAT
>JAFDXS010000716.1 GCA_018267795.1 Bacteroidota bacterium
CAGTTTGAAGTTATTATCAATTACATCCACTTCCCTTGTATTTGCTGCATTGGCATTCGCTAATGCATGTGCATTGATGGTATCTTTTAATGTAGTAGGATCAATAGCAAGAGGAATAACAGTATTTCCACCAATAGTATTGGAAGCAGAAGGTTTAAAATCTATATTATTATAAATTCCACCAGAAAGAGTTTCAGCATAGCCTAACCATGCAAAAGGCATGCGGCCTACAAACAAACCAGTACCTCCCCGTACCACCAGGCTCTGATTTCCTTTTACATTCCAGTTAAAACCGATACGTGGTGAAACAGTCGCTTTTCCTAACCAGTTATTTGTCAATTTACCAAAAGAAGTATTCGTAAAAGTTGGAGTATTACTATTATTATTTGCTGATGCAAAGTCCTTATCAGTAGCTATCTTATCATTAAGGAAAGGATAATCAATACGGAAACCTGCAGTCAATTTAAATTTTCGGTTCAGAGATATTTCATCCTGCCCATATACACTCATTAGGTTTACACCGTAAGGATTCGGGGGGTTATTAAATAATGAATTTCTGTCATTGGGATATTTAGAAGGGTCTATGGTATATGCACCCCTGATTCTGCTGGGTTTATCTGCAAGGAAGTTGCTAAGATTAGAATATTCCCAGCGTCCGTTCCATGAGTTTACGAAACCATAAGTCAGATTATAAAATTCATTATGTGTACCAAAAGTGAATTTATTGCTTCCCTTGGTATAAGTGAGATTATCGCTTATTTCAACTGTCTGTTGTTTCATGTTATAAATAGAAGCTTCTCTCCAGGTACCAGCCCAAACTGCCCCACCACCAATATCCATTAAGGGAGACAAAGTGCCTGGAAAATCACGGTATTCATGCACATGAATATAACTCACATTAAACTGGTTATTCAGGTTTGTGGATATTCTTGATTTCAGTTCAGCAGTTATGTTTACGTTTTTAGTGTATTGTGTAAAGTCTGTAGACCCGAATTGGAAATTAGTAGAAGTTCTTTCCAGGTTATTTCCCCAGCCGTTTGTATATATTGTACGTAGTGTAAGTGTATTCTTCGAATTAATGTTTACATCAAAACGGGCAAAAAGCTTATCACTATTAGTAAAAATCTTATATGCACCTAAATAAGAACCTGCATCATAATTATATTTTGTTTTAAGCTGGTTATAAATACTTGTTGCATCCGCAACTGTTACAGCAGAACCCGGATCACCTGCATTATAAAAAGTGGGTTCCTGTCTGCGTGTTTGTTCAAAATTTACAATGAAAAAAGCTTTGTTCCTGACAAT
>JAFDXS010000717.1 GCA_018267795.1 Bacteroidota bacterium
TAGTTTTTTTGAGAATGCTATATCTCCTGCAATCTTTATTCCAAAAATTGAGTATAGCAAAATAAATACGGAATGATAACCCTGTATCAGGCCGCTGGCGGGCCTCTTAGTTGTGTGGTGTACTTGCAGTATTTGTAAACAAAAGAGACTTGTGGAGTATATACAGCTGCCTCGGTTATCGCAGGCACTATTCTTATTGTATTTGTGCTTTGCAGTGCATAGTTATATTCTGCACCTACATAGCGTATTTTTATTTTTACTACGCTCTTTAAGGGGCGTTTGCTCTTTAGCTTTTTTTCCTGTTTGCTGCTGTGCGTTGTGGTGTGGTAAGAAAGAAAGGATGCTTTTGCAGATAAATTGGAAATCAGCTTTGCGCTGCTATAGGTAAATATAGCGGCGAGAGCCAAAAGAGAGGCAAACAGTATCAGGCGTTTTTTACCCATTAATGCATTTGCTGCACAAATCTATATGGATTTTATCGTTTACCATAATTCAATATTGTTAAGAAGCTTATAATTATACAGTGTGTTATTTATCCTTAACTTTATTAAGGTGTCGGCATCCTTTTATTACTGCATGTATTAAATATCTCAATGAAACGGCTATTACTATTCTTTTGCCTTGTTCCTTTTATTTCCGTAGCGCAAACTTTTGAGCTGGGTATTGCCGGTGGTCTCAATTTTCATTCGCGCCCGGCCGATAATATTTTCACCACACAGGATAAGCCTATGCTGGGTTATGCATTTGCTGCAAAAGCTTCGCTCCTGTTGCCTCAGTCACAGATAGGCGTTGGGGTAGAGGTACTTAAGATTACGGAGTACAATTATCTCATGCCCTACTATACGGTCAAGGTATATAATCATTTAGCCAATCCGCTCATTACACCATATCTCTTTTACAATCGCCGTCTTATATTGTCTAAGGGCTATTTTTATTATGGCCTTATGTTTGGCCCTTCTATTGCGAATATGGGTGTAAATGTATTGGAATATACGCACGGCGGTACGGTAGCTACTAATTACACTACCACTTATCATTCTGTTGTTGGCTATGTCGGTGGCATACAGACAGGTCTTGTCGTACCTATAGCTGGCCAGCTATCCTTTAGTGCCGAAGCGGCTATGCGTTTCACAGACTATTATTATAGGCCGCCTAACAATACGCAAACGGATGACCCGTATCATTATCGCTATTTTTATTTCCCCATTACTATAGGTATCAGGTATAGGATATAGTAAAATGGTTTTATACTGCTATCCGTTGTAGTATAGCTACTACGCGTGGCGTTAGTAGT
>JAFDXS010000718.1 GCA_018267795.1 Bacteroidota bacterium
ACACAACACTGAGATGGTGAAAGAAGCTGCAGCAAATGACGCAGCAATGGAAAAAGCAGAACAGCCTGAAAAAGCCGCTGCTGACTCCGCTGCGAAAACAATACCTGCCGCAGATACTGCACACAAAACGCAGAAATAATTCTGATAAGCATCTCATGCAAACGAACGATACAATAGCTATAACGGGAGCAGCCGGATTTATCGGCAGCTACCTTACCGGCTATCTGAATAATGCAGGGTATCATAACCTTATCCTTATTGACGATTTTTCTGCTGAAAACAAAATAAAAAATCTTCAGGGTAAGAAATACCTGCATAAAGTACACCGCGAGCAGTTCTTTGACTGGTATAAAAGTCATGTGGGTGGAATACAACATATGTTTCACCTGGGAGCGCGTACAGATACCACCGAGATGGACTATAGTGTTCACAAAAAATGGAATCTGGACTACTCCAAAGAGATATGGGAGCTTTGCAGCCAAAACAATATCCCTCTGGTGTATGCATCTTCGGCAGCAACTTATGGGAATGGTGAGCTTGGGTATAAAGACTCCCATGATGTAGTATCTAAGTTGCACCCACTAAATCCATACGGACAATCGAAGAATGATTTTGATATATGGGCGCTTGAGCAAAAAAGAATGCCTCCATTCTGGGCCGGTGTTAAATTCTTTAATGTTTACGGACCTAATGAATATCACAAAGGCAGAATGGCCTCTGTTATATTTCATGCTTACAACCAGATAAAAAAAACAGGTGAAGTAAAACTATTCCGTTCTCACAATCCGCAATATAAGGATGGTGAACAGATACGTGATTTTATATACGTGCAGGATATAGTAAACATTTGCGTGTGGCTGATGCAAAACCATCCCGCTAATGGACTGTATAATGCAGGTACGGGTAATGCACGCACGTTCAAGGATCTTGTGAAGGCTATATTCACAACGCTGCAATTGCCGGAGCATATTGTGTTTATAGACACGCCTATTGATATACGAGACAAATACCAATACTTTACTGAAGCTGATATGAATAAGGTACATGCAGCGGGATACAACCATCCATTTTATTCGCTGGAAGAGGGTGTAAAAGAATATGTGACTGAATATCTTGAAACAGGCAAGTACTACTAGCCATTATTTTTTTTAAAGCATCATAAAAAACGGGCTGCCAATTGGCAGCCCGTTTTCACTATATCTAACCGTTCTTATCTTACGAGTACTATTTCACCTTTTTGTTCATAGGTTTTTCCATTGGCGCATACATACTTAATATAGTAATAGTATGTAC
>JAFDXS010000719.1 GCA_018267795.1 Bacteroidota bacterium
AAATTGTAATGCTCTTTTATCATTAAGCCCCAGGACGGGTGGGGCGGCTGCACACCGAAGCCGAGAAAGCTAAGGCCTGCTTCTATAAGTATGGCAGTAGCAAAATTGCTTGCTGCTATCACCATTAGAGGCCCTGCAATGTTTGGGACTATGTGGCGGAAGATGATGCGTATATCACTGAGGCCTATTGCCTTTGCAGCAGTTATGTATTCCATTTCGCGCAGCACCAGTACCTGCCCGCGTATCAGGCGCGCAGCACCTACCCACATGGTAAGCCCAATGGCAACAAATATTTCCCAGAAGCCTTTGCCTATGGTAAGCGTGATGGCAAACACCAGCAGCAGAGTAGGGATAGCCCAAAGAATATTTATCAACCACATCACCATATTATCTACAATGCCACCAAAGTACCCCGCCAGTGAGCCAAGTACAATGCCGATAGTAAGTGATAACAGCACAGCAATCAGCCCTACAGCTATACTCACTCTCGACCCAACTATGAGTCTTGATAATATATCTCTCCCATACCGATCTGTACCGAGATAAAACCTGCGCTGAATGATCTGCTGTGTTTCAATATATTTTTGTTGTTGATCAGAATTTAGATTTGCCTTTTCAGCCGGCATTAATCTGGCTAATGCATAGACCAAAGTGTCCTGCATCCCTTCATCTATATAGTGAGTTACTATAAGTTTGTCATTTTGAAATGTATAGGCATTCAACGGCACTGCATCGTAATCAGACGTGGCGCCATTGAACCATTCAAACAGTTTGGAGTGTCTTTCCTGTTTGGTGCTCTTGGGTACCAGCAGTAATTGTTTGCTAAAGCCCGGCTGCTTCGCACCAAGCTCTACTATCATTCTATTAGCAAATGGTGTACTGTCAGGCACCAGCAGATAGGCAAATATGGCTACAAGGCATGTAATACATATAATACTTATTGCCACAATGCCCGAAGGCCGCCGCAATAGTTTATTCATTATAGTATCCTTCCTTTCTGGTCCCGCCATTGTATTTATTTCAAGTCATACTCACTCACCAGGTACACAAGCTGGGTAAGGGTTACAGCACCCAGTTCCAGTTCCCTGTGGTTCACTGCTTCAAACACATCATTATTGGTATGGTGTACGTCAAAGTAGCGTTGTGAGTCCGGCAATAATCCGGCCATAGGTACATGCTGCTTTGCCAGCGGGCTTATGTCTGCTCCTCCTTCTTTTTCTTCAAAATCATATACACCATATGGCAGGAATAACTTCCTGAAATAGCATATTTTTTCTTTTTGCTTGTCAG
>JAFDXS010000071.1 GCA_018267795.1 Bacteroidota bacterium
GACGTGTAGTGCAGGAACGCACGTATAAATCAATCTCTTTTCATAGAGATTATAAATCTTATTTTCCTATAGCCGTAAATGTTGTTACTGCACAAGGAATACAAACCAAAAACCTAAATGACCTAAAGGAAAAGGATATAGTGCAGCTGCACAGCAATGAAATAATACCCGCAGATGCTATAGCAGTAAAAGGAAAGGCAAAGATCGACTATAGCTTCGTGACAGGAGAAAGTGAACCCGTGAGTATAAATTCAGGTGAGATGCTATATGCGGGCGGAAAACAGGTAGGCGAAGAGCTTACCATACAAATAATAAAGCCTGTCGCCGGGAGTTATCTTACCTCGCTATGGAACCATTATGCTTTTTCAAAAAACAAAACAGAACAAAACATAAATGAAAGCAGAGTGCAGTTGCTAAGCAAGTACTTCACTTACATTTTGTTTTTATTAGCAGGCATTACTGCAGCTTATTGGGCGATGCATGACAGCAGCAAAATACTACCAAGTGTATCTGCCATGCTGATAGTGGCATGCCCCTGTGCGCTTTTATTATCTGCTACATTTACAAATGGGAACCTTTTGCGCATATTGAGTGACAATGGGCTTTTTTTGCGCGATGCCTCTGTAATAGAGCAACTGGGCAATATAAATGACATAGTATTTGATAAAACAGGGACACTGACACAAGGCGGCAGCAATATAACATGCAGCGGACATCAGCTAACAACAGACGAAGAAAAATGGGTGTACTCTGTTGCAAAGTCGAGTAAGCATCCATACAGCAAGGCATTAGCTGCTTATTTTAATTCAAATGACGCTGTTGACATTACGGGATGGAAAGAAATAACCGGGAAAGGAATAGAAGCATATTTTGAAGGTAATCTTATCAAGATAGGCTCAGCTGAATTTGTTGGTATTGCTGAAAATGACAAAGAGCATGCGCCAATATATGTGCGCATAAACAACAATATTACAGCCTTTTATTTACAGCCTGCATTTCGCGAGGCTATTCCGGAAATAATGCCGGAACTAAAAAAGGATTATACGCTTTCACTATTATCGGGTGATAATAGCAGGCAAAAAGATGCACTGCAACAATTATTTGGTACCAACAGCGAATTGTTATTTGAGCAAAAACCGCTGGATAAGCTTAATTATATTGAAACACGCCAGCACAAGGGCAAAAAGGTATTAATGCTGGGCGATGGACTGAATGATGCAGGAGCACTACAGCAAAGCGATGTAGGGATCACCCTGGCTGATGACATAAATAATTTCACCCCTTCCTGCGATGCAATATTGAATGCAAATAACTTCATAAAGTTCCCTTCTCTACTGAAACTTGCTAAGTCCGGAAAAGCAATTATCGCATTCAGCTTTATCATCTCCATACTCTATAACATTATTGGCCTTTTGATATCCGTGCAAGGCAAAATGAGCCCTATGATAGCTGCGATATTAATGCCCATAAGCACACTAAGCATAGTACTGATAACTACAGGCATAAGCAGTATTGCTGCAAAATATTTCCACCTATCGCTGAAGGCGGGCAATGTGTGAAAAACATGATTATTATCATGTTTTTCTCTGAGTATCATCATAGTACAAGCTAAGCCCCAAAAGTAGTTTTGAAGAATAAATAGTTCTGCAAAATGAGTGTCTTATATCTTCTTGTGATAGCGAGTATAGCAGTAGCAGCAACGTTTCTTATCGCCTTTATCTGGAGCATAAAAACCAACCAGTATGAAGACCAGAAAGGATCAGCAATGAGAATGCTTTACGACAATGATACTGATATAGATAATAAACAATTCTAAAAACAGCGTAATAGATGCAAAATTCATCACAGCCTGAAAAACCATCTCAGGACACTTCAGCACAGGAAGTCAAGCTTCACTCCAGTGTGGGTGAAATGGACAAGTTTTTTTATGACAACAAAATTGTAAAATGGTTTGCTTATGCTACCATATTCTGGGGCATAGTGGGCATGCTTGCCGGGCTGTATGCTGCATTACAATTAGTATGGCCTGCATTGAGCTTGAACACTGCTGCTACTACATTTGGCCGTGTGCGTCCTGTGCATACTAATGCCGTGATATTCGCATTTGTAGGCAATGGCATATTCATGGGTGTATATTATTCATTGCAGCGCTTATGCAAGGCGCGTATGTTTAGCGATAAGCTGAGCAAGATACATTTCTGGGGTTGGCAATCCATTATTGTCCTCGCTGCAGTGACCTTGCTTGCTGGCTATACCTCAGGCAAAGAATATGCAGAGCTTGAATGGCCTATAGACATACTGATAGCTGTGGTATGGGTAACCTTTGGCTGGAATATGTTTGGAACAATACTGAAACGCCGTGAACGCCATCTGTATGTAGCTATATGGTTTTACATAGCCACATTTGTTACCGTTGCAATGCTGCATATAGTTAATTCTATAGAGCTTCCTTACTCAACACTGAAATCATACTCATGGTATGCAGGTGTACAGGATGCATTGGTACAATGGTGGTACGGGCATAATGCAGTCGCATTCTTCCTTACCACACCTTACCTGGGTCTTATGTATTACTTCCTGCCTAAGGCAGCTAACCGCCCTGTATATTCTTATCGTCTTTCTATTGTTCACTTCTGGGCATTAATATTCCTGTATATATGGGCAGGCCCGCATCACCTGCTTTATACTGCACTGCCTAACTGGGCACAATCATTAGGTACTGTATTCTCAGTCATGCTTATAGCTCCGTCATGGGGTGGTATGATAAATGGCTTGCTTACACTACGCGGCGCATGGGATAAGGTACGTGAAGATGTGGTATTAAAATTTATGGTAGTAGCCATCACCGCCTACGGTATGGCCACTTTTGAAGGCCCTATGCTAAGCCTGAAAAGTGTGAATGCAATAAGCCACTTTACCGACTGGACCATTGCACACGTACACGTTGGTGCATTGGGCTGGAATGGCTTCCTGACATTTGGCATCCTCTACTGGCTCATACCACGCATATTTAAAACTCAACTATACTCGAATAAACTTGCAAATTGGCATTTCCTTATCGGCACATTAGGCATTGTATTCTATGCTATACCCATGTACTGGGCAGGCTTTATGCAAAGCCTTGCATGGAAGGAGTTTACACCAGAAGGCCAATTGAAATATCAGTTCCTTGAAACTGTACAGCAGATGAAACCATTCTATGCAATGCGTAGTGTGGGTGGCACATTGTACCTGATCGGTGCATTAATGATGACTTACAACTTGTTTAAAACAGTACGTTCTGGTAAGGCTGTAAACGATGAGCCAGCTGAAGCAATGCCGCTAAATAAAAACTACCAGATACAAGGCAAAGAACACTGGCACCGCTGGATAGAACGCCGCCCTGTACAGTTTATGTTCTGGAGCCTGGTAGTAGTAATAATAGGTGGCGTAGTGGAGTTCGTTCCTACCTTCCTGGTGAAAAGCAATATACCTACCATAGCCAGTGTAAAACCATACACGCCGCTGGAGCTGCAAGGACGTGATATATATGTAAGAGAAGGCTGCTATAACTGCCATAGCCAGATGATACGACCATTCCGCAGTGAGGTAGCAAGATATGGTGAATACTCAAAGGCTGGTGAGTTTGTTTACGACCACCCTTTCCAGTGGGGCAGCAAACGTACGGGGCCGGATCTGGCGCGCGTAGGCGGAAAGTATCCTGACAGCTGGCACTTTAACCACATGTATGAGCCGAACAGTATGTCTCCGGGAACTGTAATGCCGCGCTATACCTGGCTGTTCGATAACAAGCTTGATACCGCTATTACTCCTGCCAAAATAAGGGCTATGCAAACATTAGGAGTCCCTTACCCTGCAGGTTATGACAAAGTAGCCAACCGCGACCTTATGAAGCAAGCCGAGCAAATACAAGGCAACCTGGCAAAAGACAAAATAAACATAAAGAGTGACAGGGAAATAATTGCAGTGATCGCATACCTGCAGCGCCTGGGAAAAGATATTAAGATGGAACAAAAGACAGCATCAGCCAATTAATTCAATATTAAATACTTCGATTATGAAATTCATTAATTATCTGGAACATATCACGGGGGTATCCATTTATCCGCTCATTTCGCTGCTGGTCTTTTTTCTCTTTTTCACAGCACTCACCATAGGAGTACTAAAGGCAAGCAAGAAGTATATGGTTGCAATGAAAAACATTCCTCTTTCTGACGAGAACAACAATAAAAACAATTAATAATTTATGCGTACTTTTTTCATTAGATTATTATCAATCATAATGCCGCTGGCAGTTCCTCTTGCGGCATTGGCCGAGGAGCCTGTAACACAAGCAGACAAAAGCACATCATACAACCCGGTATTGATATCGCTTGTGAGCTTAATGATTGTGCTGTTATTTGTGATAGGTGGTATAAGTTATGTACTTCGTCAGTTGGTATTTACATACAGGGATAAAGCACGAGAAGAAAGAAAAAATAACCAACTTGTAAAGACGATCTTACTTCTGATTGCACTTTCAATACCATCGTATGTTATGGCGCAGACTGCAGCAGACACAACTGCGGCAGCACCACATGTATCCCCGTATATCAATGGCATACCGCGTACAGATTTTTATGCCTTAATGTCCTTCATTGGGTTTGAGATTTTTATTGTATTCGCGCTATTGCTTATTATTCGCACAATGGTGAACCTTATCCGGAACAAACCAGAGCTGCACACCGAAGGAAAAGCTATACTCAGGCGTTCATTTTTCGATCGCTTTAATAAATCAGTATCCCTGGAAAATGAGGCTGCTGTGCTCACAGATCACGATTATGACGGCATACGCGAACTGGATAACGATCTGCCACCCTGGTGGAAATATGGATTTTATTTGACCATAATTGTAGCCATTGTATATACGTGGTACTTCAATTTCGGCGGCGGCCCAACGCAGTTCGATGAATACCGGGTGGAAGTGCAAAAAGGTGAAGAAGCAAAGGCAGCGTACCTGGCTAAAACAGCTAATAATGTAGATGAAAACAGTGTGACAATGGTAACCGACGCTGCTGATATCAGCAGCGCGCAAGCAACATTTCAAACCATTTGCTCTGCTTGCCATGCAAAAGATGGTGGTGGTGGTGTAGGACCAAATCTTACAGACGACTATTGGATACACGGCGGGAATATAAAAGATGTGTTTAAATCAATAAAATACGGCTGGCCTGAAAAGGGCATGAAAAGCTGGAAAGATGACTTTTCGCCTAAGCAAATTGCGGCATTGGCCAGTTACGTAAAATCATTACATGGTTCAAA
Source organism: Bacteroidota bacterium (assembly GCA_018267795.1). Taxonomy (GTDB): domain Bacteria; phylum Bacteroidota; class Bacteroidia; order Chitinophagales; family Chitinophagaceae; genus SZAS-30. Next base: position 5,302 of record JAFDXS010000071.1, read on the forward strand.
GCCCGCAGCACCTAAAGACAAACAAGGCGAACTGTATGTGGAAGGCGGCAACCAAACAGCTGATACTGCTACACACCCAACTTCTGCGATAGAGAAAAAAGCCCTTACAAAAAAAGGATAGAAAGAAAAGTTTTAAAAGGTACAAAATGAGTAATGCAGCACAGGACGTCTCGTTTAGAGATAGAGTAGCAACGATAGACAAAGAGGGCAAAAGAATATGGATGTTTCCACAAAAACCTAAGGGTACTTTCTATAATCGGCGCACGCTATTTAGCATACTCTATCTCATTCTGTTTTTCAGCCTTCCATTTATTAAAATGAATGGACACCCGATATTCCTGATAAATATCCTGGAACGAAAATTTATATTGTTTGGGCAGATATTCTGGCCGCAGGACTTCTTCATATTCGGTTTGGGCATGGTTGTCTTTGTTGTATTTGTTACATTGTTCACCGTTGTCTTTGGTCGTATTTTCTGTGGGTGGATGTGCCCGCAAACCATATTCATGGAAATGGTTTTCCGGAAAGTTGAATACTGGATAGAAGGAGATCGTGCAGCCCAGATGATGCTGGCAAAAGCCCCATGGAATACAAAAAAGATATTTAAGAAAACAAGCAAATGGGTTGTATTCTGGCTAATAAGTTTTCTTATTGCTAACACTTTCCTATCCTATATAATAGGTATTGACCAACTTGAAAAAATAGTAACGGAACCAGTTGGCAAACATTTAGGCGGGTTTATTTCAATATTTATTTTCACTTCGGTATTCTTCCTTGTATATGCATGGTTTAGGGAGCAGGTATGCACCGTAGTTTGTCCTTATGGCCGTCTGCAGAGTGTATTGCTGGATAGCAATTCTATAATTGTAGCCTATGATTATGTCAGGGGCGAACCAAGAGGTAAATTTAAAAAGAACCAGGAACGCGCCATTGGCGATTGCATTGATTGCGAACAATGTGTAAAGGTATGCCCTACAGGCATAGACATACGTAACGGAACGCAAATGGAATGTGTGAATTGCACCGCATGTATAGATGCCTGCAATCATATGATGGATGCCGTGGGTTTACCGCGCAATCTAATACGCTATGATTCAGAAAACGGCATTAAAAACAAAAAACGTCCGGGCTTTACACCAAGAATGAAAGCTTATACTGCTGTGATGTGTGTGCTACTCGGTATATTAACATATTTATTGGCAAGCAGAACAGATGTAGATATAAATATGCTGCGCACACCGGGACAACTATATCAACCACAACCCAATAACCAGATAAGCAATCTTTATAACTACAAGCTTATCAATAAAACTTACCAGGATAAGACCGTAACGCTGAAACCTGAGAACTTTAAAGGAACAATAAAGCTGGTGGGAGAAACCCAACTAAAAATACCAAAAGAAGGCTATACCTCAGGCTCTCTATTTATATACCTTGATAATAATACTGTAACAAAAACGAAGACACCTTTAAACATCGGCGTATATGAAGGTGATAAAAAAATAAAAACAATTCATACCAGTTTCCTTGGACCATTCGTTGGAAGCTAGCCTAAACGTTATTATATGCATATAAATTGGGGAACTAAAATAGCTATATTATATCTGTCATTTGTAGCACTGATCATTACATTAGTAGTAAGCAGTACACATCAGAAATTTGATCTTGTATCTAACGATTATTACAAGCAGGAGATAGAATACCAGCATGTAATAGATGCATCAAAAAATCAGGCTGCCCTTTCTGCTCCTATATCGTTACTGAAGACCGACGATAACATAACAATAAATTTTCCTCCGGATTTTAAAGATGCCAACATTACCGGCACTATACAATTTTATTCTCCAGTAGATGCCTCACTGGATAGGAAATTTGATATAGCAACCGCTAATAACAGCATGGCAATTAACAGTAAAGAGCTGCATAAAACGAACTACAAAGTAAAAATAAGCTGGCTGGCTAATGGCAAAAACTATTACCAGGAAACAGCATTAAATCTTAATTAGTATGAATACGCTCACCCTTACTATGGCTTTGCTGATGGGCTTTACAGGCAGCCTGCATTGTGCAGGCATGTGCGGTCCCATTATATGGGTGATGCCATTCCAACTATTTAAAGGGTTTAAAAAAGCGCTGGGTATATTCTTATATCATACAGGCAGAATAAGCACTTATGCACTGCTGGCTGTAATATTACATTCATTCCGCAATCTTTTTCAGCCGCAGGTACAACAGTATATTTCTATCGCATTGGGTGTAATACTTTTATTGATTGGCTTGGCCTATTTCATTCCGTCAAGTAAGGTAAATGTTGTTTTGCCTTGGTCTGAACTGGTTAAAAAGCAAATCGGCAAGTTCATTGGCAAGCCTGCTGTATTTCCATTATTCATTACCGGTGTGTTGAACGGGCTTTTACCATGTGGTTTGGTTTATATGGCTTTGTCCGCTTCTATTACTACGGCCAGTATATCTCAAGCTATCGTTACCATGTATGCTTTTGGCATTGGCACCCTACCTATGCTGATCTCGCTTACGCTGCTTAAAAACAGGGCTAGGCTTTTGCACTTCCAACTGGCAAAAAAGCTTGTGCCTGTAATTATGCTTGTATTCGGTAGTCTATTTATGCTTCGCGGCATGAACCTCGGCATTCCCTATCTAAGTCCTAAAGTAAAGGTTACAGCACAAGGTGTAAAAGCATCTTGCTGTCATAAGAACAAAAGTGAATTGAAAGTATTTAGCAATGATTGATATAGCGCTGCTTCAAAAGTATAATGTACCTGTTCCAAGATATACAAGCTACCCCACAGTACCTTATTGGAAAGACACGATAGACATCAATGAATGGAAACAAACATTCAAACAACAATTTATAAAAGGTAATAGCAAAGAAGGCATAAGTCTTTACCTGCATCTCCCCTTCTGCGAATCTCTGTGTACCTATTGTGGCTGCAATAAGAAAATCACTACTAATCATAGTGTGGAAAATGTTTACATGGAGGCCATCTTGAAAGAGTGGAAAATGTATGTAGCACTTATGGTAGAAAAACCAAGATTGCGCGAACTGCATCTTGGTGGTGGCACGCCTACGTTTTTCTCTCCTGTGCATCTTAAAGAACTGCTTACAGCAATATTTGATGATTGCATATTAGTGCCCGGCTATGACTTTAGCATAGAGGGGCACCCTAACAACACCACAGCGTGGCATTTA
>JAFDXS010000720.1 GCA_018267795.1 Bacteroidota bacterium
CCCCAGTCTTGTAAATTCTTTAGAAAGGCTTTCTACTATTATCACTACTACGTTCTTATTCTTAAATGCAGCATGAGGGTATTGTTTCGTAGTGTTAAAATATTTCGGCAACTCCGACTCTCTGAAATAATGCACTTCTTCCAGCGCATCATTTTCAAATGTATTAATGATGCTAAACGGAGTATTGATAACAATAGGCACAAACTTTGGCTCGGTTGCCTGTACTGCGTTGCGCACGCCAATAGGCACATACTGCAAGCCACCGCGAATACCTACCAGGCAAAGCCCGGCCACTACTATCATAGTTACTAATTGCAGCAGTGCGGTTTTTATGGTGTATTGCTTTGCAGTAAGGGGGGTAGCTCTTCTTATTTTATTATTGATTTTTATAAATGCCCATAGCAACACTGTAAAGCAGAGTGGCACATACCAATAATCAAGTATAAAGCGTGGTAATAACGAAAGAAAATCTCCTTTGCGCGATACCATATTCAGCACGTCTGCGGTAGAGCGCTTAAGATTGTATTTGAAATAAGCCCAGTCGCTCACTTCAAACATCAGTGCAATGGTATTGGTAAGGATAAATAACCATTGCGTTATCAGCTCCCACTTAGGTATTTTCCATAATGGCAAGGGCAATAACACTAATAAAATATACAATGCATTTATAGCCAGCAATGCAGAGATATCATAACGCAATGCATGAAAGGAGATATTAAGAAAACCCAAAAACGTGAGTCCCTCAAAATGGGAGTGATTAATAAGTGTAAAGGCGCACCTGCTTACAAAGTAGCAGCCAAGCAACAATAATAATTGTAACAGTATTCGTTTAACAGGGATAAAATAGCTCCTCATTACCAGTTCATGCGTTCTCTTAGTCCGCGTATATGTTCCATATGGTGCTTGCTATGCCATGCATACATAGCCGTCATTTCCCATAGTGGCACATCACGATCCTGTTCGGGGTGATAATAAGTACGTTCCCAATCTTCCCCTGCCATGCTGCGCAGCACACTTGTCCAGCGGCGATGCATGGCATGCAGTAATGTTATAGATACATTTACCGGCACACTCTGCACATCTGGCAGCTCCGCCCACAAGGCTTGTTTATATGGTCTTATAGCAGGATTCTCTTCGGTTAATGCCATTTTCAGGCGCACATATGCATTCATGTGGCTATCTGCTATATGGTGTATTGTTTGCACAATAGTCCAGCCACCTGGCCTGTATGGCGTTTGCAACTGGGTTTCATCCAGGTTTTCAATAAGCGCATCCAGCCACTT
>JAFDXS010000721.1 GCA_018267795.1 Bacteroidota bacterium
CGGGTCTAAATTATGACCGTAATTGTATTCCCATTTATAAAAGTCATAAAAGGAAAAGAAAGCTATGAACATGAATATACCTGTCCATAGGTAGTATAACACCTTTTTGTTAAGCAATAATACCAAAAGGCCAAAGCCCATAAAGCACAGCATAGTAACAGGAAGAAATACAAACTCTGGAAAGTCTTTTTGATTTATATTCTTCATGCCTATGTAGTGGTTAAGGCCATTTATTATAGGTACGTCACCCTTCAGGTTGTTGATCCATATTTGCATGGACAGGCCGCCAGGATATTGAGGCGCCCTGAGATCTATACGCCACATAGGGAAAAACCATAAGGTGCCAAGGAAAAGGATAATTACAATTATACTCAGCTTTCCGACCAGACTTAATTTTTTCATGATTCATGAAATAGTAATGGCATACCGGATTAAGGGTATGCCATTATAGTTATAATTATTTTTTTGCGCTGGCATCGTCAGCTACTACACCTGTGCCAAATTTCAGTGCTACATTACTGCCCTTAGGAGAAACTCTAAGATAACCGGACATCTCCTGATGCAAAGCAGAACAGAAGTCTGTACAATAAAATGGATAGATACCTTGTTTCTGAGGTGTAAACTTCATAGTAAGTGTTTCCCCAGGCATAATAAGAAGATCTGCACTTGTGGAGTTTTTGATTGCAAAACCATGCGGTATGTCCCAATCCTGTTCCAGGTTAGTAACATGGAAGTACACATCATCGCCCACATTCACCCCTTCAATATTGTCGGGTACCAGGTGAGAGCGTATAGCCGTCATGTATACATCCACTCTGTTGCCTTTGCGTACCACATTAGTTTTCTTTTCACCCATGCTCACAAACTCGTTGTGATTTTTATTGATGTCATAATATTTTACCTGCTTATCCCTTATAAGACTGGCAGGACATGCCTGGCCATAGTGTGGTTCACCGATGGTTGGGTAATCAAGAACTAACTGCATTTTATCACCGGAGATATCATATAACTGGGCAGACTGTGCCAATTCAGGACCTGTAGGCAGGAACCTATCTTTGGTTATTTTATTGTATGCTACCAGGTATTTGCCCCAAGGCTTCCTGGTATCGCCGCCCGGTACCATCAGGTGACCAACAGAATAGTAGGTAGGTGCCCTGTCTAAAACCTTGAGATCGCTTAGGCGCCACTTTACTACTTCTGAAGAAAGGAACATAGAAGTGTATGCATTGCCCTTGCCGTCAAACTCAGTATGTAATGGGCCTAAGCCGGGTTTCTGTACCT
>JAFDXS010000722.1 GCA_018267795.1 Bacteroidota bacterium
GTATTGCAAATCCCCGACACACTGTAGTTCCAGATTACAAATCTGGAACAGCGGGATTTGATAGTCCGCCTTGAACCAATCTATCTAAATCAAGCGAACCTCGCGTACTTCCCTATGAAGCGTATTATACATCTAAAAAACAGAAGCCCAAATAATTCATTCATAGATTATTTGCTACTATTCTTTTCTGATTCATCTTCTTTATCATTAGCATCTGGAGACCAAAATATACGGTTTACAAATACAGAACAACCAATTGTTTTTCTGATTTTTTCCGCCCAGTAAATACCCAAAATTATTGACAACGCTCCTAAAAACAAGAAAATTATTAAACTCCAGATTGCAGGATAATTGTAGTATAAAAGAAAGCTACTTCCCCCAATAAATATAACGGGCACAATAAAAATATTCAACCAATACAAAGATTCTATAAATAGTCGTATTACTTTCATGTTATTTCGATTTTTCTAAATAATCTTTTTTCTGTTCTAGCCCGTTTTTAGCTGCTTCATATTCAGCCTTTTCCTTCGTGAGATCTTCTTTGTTACTTGAATATTCATAATAATGAATAATTTTTACTGCAGCCATGCCATTTGCCGGATCTCCAGGTTGCTCTTTGTCTACTTTCTCTTGAATACGCCACGTTCTTTCATTTTTTTCAATCTTATTATTCACATCAGCTATTTTCTTATCAATAGAGCTAATTGCTGTGCTTATTACTTTAATTGCATAATCTTTGGGAGTAATATTTTTAGATTCTGTAGCATTTAATTTTAGTGGATCAAATAAAATGCCAATGGTTTTTTCGCCATTCTTAGTATTAAAATCTATTTTGGTTAACCCTCTGCCTGCGTCTCCATTGTTAATTACATTAGGCACCTTAGTTATTTCACCGGAATTGGGATTTTTTACAAGTGTATTAGTTGCTATAGCAGTATAAATAATATTCGCAAATTCAACTAAATTATGATTAGACATACTTACCATGGCTTTATTAGCTAAATTATTGTTAGTTATCGTTAATATTGGGCCTTTACCATTTTCATCTATAAAACTAATTGGCGAACCCGCTGCAAAATCATACGGGCTATTAAATGGATATTTTTTAGCTAACGGATCAATACTTCTAAATCTGCCAGTTCTTGTATCTTCCATTCTCGCACTATAGTCTAAGCTATTTCCAATACCACTCCACTCATTGTCTTTAAGCTTACCGTTGAAGCCATAACGATATGCATCACCATCCTTGCTACAAACAGTAGTGACTATAGTTCCGG
>JAFDXS010000723.1 GCA_018267795.1 Bacteroidota bacterium
ATTCGGAATGCGTCAGCTATGGAATTATAATGCTGTGATTATAAAGATTATGTTGAAATCATAATTGCCACCATAGTAGTTTAGTGGCGGATCTATCCTTAAATCTACGCTGTAGGTATTCTCAATTTTATTGTTCATGTTTTGCATGAAAGGCCTTGGCTTTTGAGAAAGGCTGACAAAATCGCTGTTCGCTTCTGATTTCAGACTTATCAAGGTAACCGGCAGCTTTTGTCCCATGCTCTCTGTTGACAATAAATTACTTGTATTTGCCATTACACTTATATTCCAGGGCCTGTTGCTTCTCACATGTATTTTGAAGTAAGATGGAAACGTTTTACCATTAGAGAAATCTTCAAATGTATTAATTGCAATTCTGTCACTAGAGGCAGATGATACACTTAAGTCTACCAGAGAGGGCATTTCTATTGTTCCGGAAACTGATGATGGAGCTAATAAGCTATTTGCAGACTGGCCATATGACAATAGCGGAATGAATATCATTATTAGCGCTTTAAACCTCATGACTGTGTAATTGAAATAATAATATTGAAATTATAGCTGCCTGTATTTACAAATGTATTTAGTGGACTGAGCATTATATCGTAGTAAAATGTAAGGTCCTCATTTGTTGGTGAGGGTGGCTGAGTGAATAATGCAACAGGAACCGTGGACAACTGGTTCTGGGCCTTGTATATCACTGCATTAACAGAGGTTTTGCCTGCTAAATTCATGGTAAGCCAATCAGCCGGCACAGCGTTTTGCAGTGGGCCTGTAAATGTTACATAAGCCATTATGTTTCTGCTATATCTTTTTGGGCTTAATTTAATTTCTATTGCATTATGCAAAACTTTAGGAGCTAACAACTCATCTACGCTGCTATAGCTAAATACCAGTGGGGTAGGCGTACTCAGGCTTATGCTATTATCTGCAGCTATCTGGGCGTTTGATATTGTTGGTAATAGTATTAGTAGTATTGATAACAGCTTCGTCATACGTCACGTTTATTATCGCAAGCCAATGCCTGCATTACCTGATTTCAATTTCTTTTTGCGCAGCTTCCAAAGGAACTTCATCATCGTTGGGGTCTATTAGCGCTACGGCAGTATATTTCCCTTTAGGTAAAGTTTTGGGTATTTGCAGATCTACAAACCTTTTTTGCCCTGGCAGTAATAAGGCTTCTTTGGGGCCTATAATTGTTTTCTCACCAGTGGCTTCTGACGAAAGCTCTATTGAGTATTGGCATCTCAGCAACATTCCTCCATTGTTTTCGCTTT
>JAFDXS010000724.1 GCA_018267795.1 Bacteroidota bacterium
CAGCTCACCGGCCAGCAAAAAGGTAAGGCCGATGCCGTGAGCGAAAATATATTTGTATCACGTGATGTGAAAGCAGAATTTGAATTTGTGAAAAATGACAAAGGCGATGTTAGCAAACTAATACTGAGACAAAATGGGCGCGAGATACCTGCAATAAGAAACAACTAATCCTCTGTGGGGAAATTATATGCCACATTATTTTCCTCTATGTACTGTCGTATGTCGAGTATTATAATGTCGTTCGGGTCATTGGCATTTTGTCCTAATATCAGCACATCATATTTGTCGCCTGCGTAGTTGTTTAATGCTCCTACCGGATCGCCGGATGTGGTATAGCTGTTTACAAAAACTTCTTTGTCTGCTTTGTCGAAAGGTGCAATTGCTACATGATCTATCAGCAGCTTTATTGGTGGCGCTGAGCGGTAGGTAAATTCCGTATCTATTAGGTCTTCAAAGTCGTCGCAAATCTCTGTGGCTTGTTCTAAAGTAAAGTATAGCGGTTTCACTACATAATATTTGCTGCAAGCTACAAAACATGATAATAAAAACCCTTTGCGCAAGGCAAAGGGTTTTATATTTTTTATTAAGAAGGATAATTAAGCAGGCACATTAGGTCCGCTTTCTCTTTCCCAAAAGCGGTGCTGCGCTATAGCATTAATAAAATTCTTAGCTATGCTGCCCTTGCCTTTCCCCGTTATTACGCCGGGGTCCTTACTGTCAGCATAGGTAGCCTTCAGCATCTCTACGGCCTCACCCTCAGCAGCTATCGCTTTGCAATGTTTATAGGCTTCATTGATGAACAATAGGGCCTGAGCATCATTCTGCAGGGTTGCTACGCTTTTAGCTCCACCCGGTATATATACCGCATCAAATAATACAGATGCTGTATTGAAAAGCGTTGCATCTGCTTTTATACTGCCTTTTATTCCTTTTATGTTTCCCAACATCGGTGCTATCACTTTTGCCATTGCTCCTTCTGCTTCCAGTGCTTTTTTCATCTGGTTCAGTGCTGCATCATCTACACCATTTGCTGCAAGTATGGCTACTTGTCTTGTTTTTATAGTGTTCTTTATCGTGTTAGCCATGCTTAGCGCAGCAGAGGCATCTACAGCCTGCTTCACTGTTTTAGGTTGGTATTTTTTAGGGTCGGCATCTGCAGGTACACTTTTGTTCATTAGCGGTTCCGGCTTTTTAGGCGTTATACCCAGCGCCTCGCCCACCTGGCTTGCGAGCGATTTATCTACTTGCGTCAGCAGAGATACCACACGTTCTC
>JAFDXS010000725.1 GCA_018267795.1 Bacteroidota bacterium
GGTGTCAGATTATTGGCTACCATAAACTGCGCCATATCACCCACTACTTTCGAGCTCGGCGTCACCTTCACTATGTCGCCAAACATATCGTTCACAGTAGCGTACATCTCTTTTATTTCTTCAAACTTGTCCCCAAGTCCCAGTGCTATTGCCTGCGGCTTCAGGTTAGAGTATTGCCCACCCGGTATCTCATGTTGAAATACTTCGGCAGCGCTCGCCTTCAATCCCGATTCAAACGGATAATAGTATTCCCGCACCGCTTCCCAGTAGTTCGAGAATTGATTTAATGACTTAATATCAAAAGCATTCTCACGCTCATGGAATTTCATCATCTCCACAATCGCGTTAAAGTTTGGCTGCGAGGTAAGCCCCGACAATGAACCCAATGCGCAATCCACCACATTCACGCCTGCATCTATAGCCATCATGTAGCTGGCAGGTTGCAGTGATGAGGTATCATGTGTATGCAGATGTATCGGCAGCTTCACGGTATCTTTCAGCGCCTCTACCAATATCTTGGCAGCATAAGGCTTCAGCAAGCCCGACATGTCCTTTATAGCCAGTATATGCGCACCTGCGTTCTCCAGGTCTTTTGCCAGGCGCAGGTAATACTCAAGGGTGTACTTAGTACGTTTAGGGTCCATTATATCACCCGTATAGCAAAGCGCTGCTTCTGCCAGCCCACCAGTACGCTTGCGCACCATCTCTATACATGGCGCTACATTCTCCATCCAGTTCAGCGAGTCGAATATGCGGAAGATATCTACACCAGTCTCCCATGACTTCTCTACAAATTTCTCTATCAGGTTATCTGGGTATGCAGCATAGCCCACACCATTGCAGCCACGTATCAGCATCTGCAGCAGTATGTTTGGCACTGCTTTGCGTATTGCTTCCAGGCGTTTCCACGGGTCTTCTTTCAAGAAGCGTATGCATACATCAAAGGTTGCGCCACCCCACACTTCCATACTAAAGGTTTGCGGATGATGCATTGCAAAGCTCTTAGCTACCTTCAGCATATCATAGGTACGCATGCGCGTAGCCAGCAGACTTTGGTGTGCGTCTCTTAACGTAGTATCTGTATAGTGTATCTTCTTTTCATTCTTCAGCCATTCACTGAATTTTTCAGGGCCCAGCTCTGTCAGTAGATCCTTAGTACCTTTCGCATATGGCGCAGCATGATCATAAGCAGGTACTATAGTTTTTTCAAATACCTTCCCTTCTATCTTCGTCTTCACATCCGGGTTACCA
>JAFDXS010000726.1 GCA_018267795.1 Bacteroidota bacterium
CTCAGCTGCATAGAGAGCCTTTAACTTAACAGTAAACCCATAGGATAAGCTACAGCCGTTATTCTCCCTTGCCGGCGTCCCGCCGGCAAGCTCGCGCCGAACAACACAACAAATCTCCGCCCGTGTTGGTGTCCTCACCAACACGCCCACGCCGGGCAAACAGCCACACAACATTTTTTGAATTTTTAATTTTGACTTTTAAATTTTCAAATGTGGATATGTTTTTTTGGAAACCGTCTCGCGCCCATCGTACCTTGCTAGATCAGGGCTCGTCATGTCGAACGAAGTGAGACATCTCCTGAGCATATGCATTAGGTTGCAGAGAGTTTTAACAACGTATAAACCATTTTCAGGGCCAGGCAAAAAGTAACAATGGGACAAAATGAGACATTTTGAGACATTATGTAACATTTTTAATTTGTTTAATATAGTTGACCCTAAAGGCTTCCACGGAAATCACCTCCCAAAATGTCCCAAAATAAAATCTCTGGAATCTGCGACAAATTATCAATTATCCCTATCGTCTAATCACCGTCATTCCCCATGAATTCGTAAATTTGTATAATCTATTATGGCAGAAAAGAAAACGGCCTCAACGGCAGCAGAGCGGAAGAAGAAAGATAAAATAGAAGCTACAGCAGTACAAAGCAAAAAATCCCAGGATGATGTCATATTTATTAAGGGTGCCCGTATGCACAACCTTAAGAATGTAGATGTAGCAATTCCTAAAAATAAATTGGTGGTAGTTACAGGTGTCAGTGGCAGTGGCAAGTCTTCACTTACCATGGATACCTTATTCGCAGAAGGGCAGCGCCGCTACGCAGAAAGCTTAAGTGCCTACGCCCGCCAGTTCCTCATGCGTATGGACAAGCCCGATGTAGATTATATACATGGCATTTGCCCCGCCATCGCCATCGAGCAGAAAGTTACCACACGTACTCCTCGCAGCACTGTAGGGAGTATGACGGAAATATATGATTACCTGCGTTTGCTCTACGCGCGCATTGGCCATACATTTTCTCCGGTCAGTGGCAAGGAAGTAAAGAAAGATACGGTTACTGATGTAGTTGATTTTGTACAGACATTGCCACAAGGCAGTAAAGTGCAGTTTATAGTTCCCCTAGTCACCCGTTACGGTCGCAAGGTAGAGGAGGAGTTAAATATCCTCATGCAGAAAGGTTTCTCCCGCGTTTATGCACGGGGTGTAGAAGATAAGCCTATCCGCATAGAAGATGTACTCAGCGGTGAA
>JAFDXS010000727.1 GCA_018267795.1 Bacteroidota bacterium
ATTAGAAAGAAAGCGCCCTCCCTGCTTTTCCTTATATGTACCACTGGCAATAGCAACCAGGCAATGAATAACAGTACGGCGAGTATGCCACAGCCAAGGGCTATAGTGAGGAACTGATTATGCGGGAATAAACGCTGTTCTTCTTTTACCTGCGGGTACCATTGGCTATAGCCTTTCTTCATCTCCTCCAGTATGTCGCCTGCACCTACACCCGTTAGGGGATGTTGTCTAATTAGTTTCAGGGCTATATCATACGATATCATGCGGCCCATATCGCTATAGTCGCCCGTTATATTCCCACCTTTATATACGTCGTAGGTGTATTTTACATAACTGATACGCTGCTGAAAAGTAGGAACGTACCTGAAAGCAAGCACGACAAAAAGCACAAAACAGGTTACCATACCCAAGCCCAGCCATTTGCTTTTCTTTAGTCCTACATATATGCTCCATCCCAGCACCAATAAATACCAGGCTACCAGGCCGCTTTTGGCCGACAGCAAATGCAGAAAGACACTGCATATCACTATGGTGATGCCAGTGAACCATTTTACAGCCTTGCTTTGCAGATGAGGGAATATATATACGCACCAGCCTGTAAACAAGGCTACCGACAGACTAAAGCATATATGATCATTCTCTACCAGCGTGGGAAGTATGTTTGAAAAATTGTACTCATGTATATAATATGCCGGCCTGGATATATAGAACCAGGTGCTATACCCTACCCCCATGAGCATCATTAGCCCTACACCTACAGTAAAAACCTGGAGTTGCTTTATATTGAACCTTGGCAAAAAGCCAAATGCCAGTGGGAGAAAGAGAACAGGGAGCTTAGTATCGAAACGCTCGTGCCAGCTGTGATGGTCTGTACTCCAGAAATAGGTGATGGCATACATGCCTACCCAGGCCACCCCGAGCAGCCACCATTTATTTTTCAACCAATTTTTAGGGTTAACATCTCTTAGTGCATTGAGCCCAAAGAGTATAGTGGCTATACTACACAGGTTTCGCGCCAGCAGCAGGCCCAGGATCATTAGCAATGCTAATAAAAGCGCAATATTAGATTTAGATAAGAGTTTATCATTTAGAAATTTATTTTTGCTTACCGAATCCATATTACCCTTATAACGAACTTTAAATACTTTTTAGTGCAGGACAAGATAAAACAACTTCTGTCAGAGATACAAGCCGGCAATTTCAATGCCCTTGCCAGGGGCATTACACTTGTCGAAAACGAACTACAGG
>JAFDXS010000728.1 GCA_018267795.1 Bacteroidota bacterium
TCACCCAATATTAATGTACTGATAATATTATGGTTATATTCATATAACGCAATATGCCTATCATACGACAGGCATATTACAAATATAAAAAGCTAAAAAACGGCGTTTTAAAGGTCTTTTACAGCCTCAAATGTCTTGTAATAGGTGATAGTAGCGCCATTTCTATGGTCTATACCCTTAACATGAAATGAACGATCGCTCATATCCAATATTTGCCATTCCGGGTTATAATCAGGGTTGCCAAAGCCTTTGATGAGTATATAACGCTGATCTCCCGTTACTGACCAGGTAAAATCTACTTCCTGTACCGGCACAGTAGTTACAGAACCGTCACCTGATATCACCGTAGCACTATCGCAGGTCTGCTGCCCTTCGAACATTGTACCGTTGAAGGTGCCGTAGAAATAATACTCATTGTCCATATCGCATGGGCGAAGAGGTATTTCTACACCGTTTTCCTGCTGCTCAGTAAGCCTCCAGCTATGTTTTGAAAGGGTTTGGTTACGTATGCCAATGTTAGGCCTGTTGCATGCCGCAAGCGTTACTACCAAAGCCAGAGAAGAAAGTAAAATATTTTTCATTACCTATGTTTAATTGTGGTTAATGTAATACCATAGTCAATAAAAAAGCTTCATAAAAACCATACTACCTATTGCTTTTAAGGCAATAAATAAATGATCTCCCTGAAGCCTCTTATTGCAACCCCTCTACAGATTACGGAACAAAGATATTTATCTTTTTATTAGTAACGATGGATGAAGCTAAATGTTTGGTGAAAAGCTTGTTAATGGCGGAAGCAACATTAATGATATTTTAATATTGCTATTGAAATTTCCAATAGCCAATTAGCAGAAAGGTGTTACCTACAAAGCTATTTAAAACCGATATTTGCGAAAAAAAAGATAACTGATATGGGTAATTTCGTTAGTGTAGGAAATAAGTTTCCTGAATTTAAAAAGAAAGCAGTAGTATCATTAGAGGCTGGTAAGGAATTTGCGGAGATAGGTAATGAGTACATTAAAGGTAAATGGGCTGTAGTGTTTTGGTGGCCTAAAGATTTCACTTTTGTGTGTCCTACTGAAATAGCTGAATTCAACAATGCATTTTCTGATTTTGCCGATCGCAATACTATATTATTAGGTGCTTCTACTGACAGTGAATATGTGCACCTGGCATGGCGCAAAAACCATCCTGACTTAAAGGGCCTCCATTTCCCTATGATCGCAGATACTTCTAAATCCCTGG
>JAFDXS010000729.1 GCA_018267795.1 Bacteroidota bacterium
AAATTCCCACAGCCTTACAGCCAGTGGATTGCTCGTAGGTATCGGTACATGTTGCTTTAGGAACAAGTCAAAATTGGCAACTGTCGGATTATCCTGGTATGCCTGAAAAGCCCGCTCAATACCCCTGTATTCAAAATGCAATACCCCCAGGTGGCACAATGCTGCACCCACCCCGCAAATCAGGTAAAATATCAGGAACCGCTTAGGTCCCCACACGTTTTCCAGTACGCTGCCAAACATCCATAGCGCAAACATGTTAGAGAATATATGCCAGAAGGTTTGGTTTATATCATCATACGACCCGTGCATAAACAGGTGCGTGATCAATTGCCATGAATGGAAATAATGCGATTTAAAATAGTGTAATCCAAGGTAGTCTGCCAAATCTATACCTTGCTTTCCCAGTACAAATTGCAGCAGCACCATCAGTACATTTATTATAATGATGTTCTTCACTACAGTTGGTAATACCTGGAAACGGCTCGGCCTGAATTCTGTCATATCTTTTATTTTCTATTGTCCTGTCAATCTGCTTTTTCTACGCTGCCACATGCCAAAATTAATGGGAATTAATTAGTTACCCCTGCAATTTTGTTGTTAAATAATAAATATATGCTATCTCTTATACAATCTTATTTACCTATTCCTTCTTCCCCTTGCCTGCGCAGCAGGTCCAGCACACCTTCTTTTTGCAGTATCCTGTACCCTATCCTGTCATCAGAGATGCCTTTACGCAGTTCGTAGGTAAAATGATAACTTCCGTCCTGCTGCATTTTAGTTACAAAGTAGGCAAACTGTATTTCTTTCCGTTCTTTAAAATGCTGGGCCACTTCATACAAATGGGTAGATAATATCATTAAATGATTAGGCCGGTGCAGCAGCCCTTCCACCACAGCCCTGGTGCATTCGTATGCATCATGCACATTGGTTCCTTTAAAAAGTTCATCCATCAGCACAAGGTGTGCCTCAGGCTTTAGCAGTTGCTGTGCAGTAAGTTTCATACGCTGCACTTCTGCAAAAAAGTAGCTTTCACCACGCATCAGGTCATCTTCCACCTGCATACTTGTAATAATGCCTTGCAGAAAACTTATGGATAATGATTTTGCAGGTACGCCCATCCCCAGGTGCGCAAGTAGTGCACTCACACCTATCGCCCGCATAAATGTCGTCTTACCAGACATATTAGCTCCTGTCAGCAATAAGAAGTCCTGCGTGTCGCTGAAATGTATATCATAA
>JAFDXS010000072.1 GCA_018267795.1 Bacteroidota bacterium
AAGGAGAAAAACTATGAATGTATAGGTGTATATGGCAGGAATGCCAAATCAGCCACCATGCTTGCAAACGAAATATACGCTGATACCTGTGGCTCTATATCTGATGTGAAGGATAATGCTGATATATGCATAATGGCAGTATCTGACCATGCAATAGAGGACCTTGCACAATACCTTTCGCTACACAACACCATACTTGCGCATACCGCAGGCTCTATAAGCATTGAGGCAACGACCCATGCTGCCGAAGACAGGGCAGTAATATGGCCCGTGTACTCGATACTTAAAGCAGACTTGCCTATGCACCGTGAAATACCTTGCGCATGGGAAGCATCATCAGAAAAAGCCAAATATTACGCTAAAGCTGTTATTGATTCTTTTACCGATCTATCATTTGAGGCTAAGGAACAGCAGCGCAATTGGCTGCATCTAACTGCAGTAATAAGCAATAACTTCATAAATCACTTGCTGACGATATGTGAGGAGATATGCAAAAAACAGAACATACCTTTTGCTGTATTACAGCCAATTATTAAGCAAACGTTCGAGCGTAGCCTGTATCATGCTCCATCTGAGATGCAAACGGGACCTGCTAAAAGAGGAGACCTCGCGACAATAAATAAACACTTGGGGCTGCTAGGCCAAAACCCTGAGTGGCAGGAGATTTACAAGGCACTAAGCAATGCTATTGAAAAGATGTATAGCGATATAAGCCGTTAAAAGCTGTCGAAGCATTAACTTTGCGCAAAATCTTAAGGATTTACATGTATACAATAAAATTTAAGTTTGAACAAAAAGGACTGGAACCTGTAACTATAGAAAATGCGCAGCCCGGATACAGCATACTGGAAATAGCCCTGGAAAACAATATAGAACTGCACCACAACTGCGGAATGGTATGTGCCTGCAGCACCTGCCACCTGTACCTGGAAAAGGGAGAAGAATTTGTGCCTGAAATATCTGACAAAGAGGAAGATTTTATAGACCGCGCCCGCAACCCAAAGCTAAACTCAAGACTTGGCTGCCAATGTATATTGGAAGATGGCAGTGGCAGTGTGGAAGTAACTATACCGGACCAGTCTGTGATACACGGCGACTAATAAACAAATAACAGCTTATACAACAACTATGGCTCATTACGAACCACCGATAAAATGGAATGATTACGAAGACATTGCTATAAAGCTTTATGAAAAGTTTGGCGATGACTTTGACGAGAGTAAAATATACCGTATCCGTTTCACTGATTTGATGGAATGGGTATTACAATTACCACACTTTGAAGGGAAACGTGAGGAATGTAACGAAGGACACCTGGAAATGATACAGACCAACTGGGTATATGAATGGCGCGACAACCAGAACTAATGAATAATCTCTTAGAACTTTTTGCACCTATACGCACGTTTGTTTTTGATGTAGATGGCGTGCTCACAGACGGAAACTTAATACTTACCGAAGATGGACACATGCTGCGCAGCATGAATATAAAGGACGGCTATGCCCTGCAGCTGGCCGTAAAGAAAGGCTATAATGTTTGGATTATATCGGGCGGAAAATCTGAAGCAGTAAAACTGCGCCTGAATAAGCTGGGCATAACACAAGTACATATAGGCGTAGAAAGCAAGAAGGAACTGCTGCATGAAATAACTACATCATCCAATCTTGGATATGAAAGCATCCTGTATATGGGTGATGATATACCTGACTATGCTGCTATGCAGCAATGCGGCCTACCCTGCTGCCCTAATGATGCCGTAACAGAAATAAGACAGGTAGCTAAATATATTTCGCCATATAATGGCGGCAAAGGCTGCGTGCGAGACGTAATAGAGAAAGTATTAAAGCTTAATGGTGATTGGCAATTGCCGGCATAATGCGCAATAACTACTGTATTATTTCGAACTGCCCATCTAATTTAAAAAGTTGGGCATCTTCTGTTTTGAATGCTGCATTCACTTTGTAAGCGCCTTCCATTTCCGACCATTGGATATTAAGTGTAGGTTGCACCTCAGGAGTTATTAGCTGAAGGAATTTCACATTGTTTGCAGCTCTTATCAGCAATTGCTGTCCTGTTTGCTGTTGCAGCAATTCCTTTACTATTTGCAACATACAAACGCCTGGCACTACGGGCTGAGCAGGAAAATGACCTTTGAAAATATCGTGTGAAGCATCAAAAACTATCTTACAAGCATATGTGTTGCCTTCCGTTTGTTCCTCTGCTATTTTGTAAAAATCATTAATCAGCATGCTCTTCTATTTTTTTCAGTTGAATGGTGAAATGTGCTTTGTGATGGGTAAATAAAATCGAGCCAGGCATATCGTGTGCTGCCTTCTTTTCTCCGATGGTTATAGTCGTTACTGCTTTATGCTTACCGGCATTCTCAATCCTTATCAGTGCTCCATTTTCTTCAATATAATAAGCGTATCCTTTGCTTAATGTGAAGCGATAATAAGTGTCGTTACCGTTTTTATATAAAGTTTCAGATTGCTTGTTCAGGCCGCGCATCATGAACAAATTAAGGTCTTTTTCTAATAATTTTACTACTGCCGGCTTATTTAGTTGCGGAAGTATATCATATACCTGTACTGAGTCATTCTTATCCCAGCCAAAGTCGAAAAAAGTAAAGCCCATTTCATTTTGGAATATAACCCTTGCGCTACCGTCATCCATTTGCTTAAAGAAGAGAATACCACTAAGATGGAATTTTTTGAATAAGAACTTACCATCTACTGTGCAGCGATATATTTCTCTTTTAAAAACAGGTTTGTATTTCAGTGCAGTGGCTTTAGAGCTCTTTATCTCATGGAGGGAGCGATAATGAGAGGCACAGGAAGTGAACAATAAAATGACAATACTAATTAACCCTAAAAAGTGTCTCATTCAGCGATACGTTGTGCTTCGTGTTCGTAAAATCCATATCAGTATAATCCCCACCCTGCTCTGTCATCACCAATTGATTGACATCAAAGTTCCGTTTGTTAATATACACATCTATCTGCCTGAACATCTTTTTCATTCCTTCTGTAATAGGTGATAAGGATAACAAATAATGCTGTCCATTCTCAAAAGCCTGGACTTTGAAATCAGGGTTTTGAAACACCGAACCACGCATACAGTCTATAATGATACGGTTCACTGATTGCATCATTTTGCTGTTGCGTGTATTTATCTTATTTGTTTTTTGCTCGTCTTTTACCAACAACCTGCCACCATTCATTACCAACAAGTAAGAATATGGCGATGTATATTCTATACGCACCTTATCATCTTTTTTGAAGTAGAATTTCCCTTTAGATTTTATCTTGTCAGAAAGCATGGAGAGGTTTTTCGTTTGGGTGAAATCGCTCGCTATGGTTTCTATTGAAGCATTGGATTTAGTCAATGCATCTTTAAAAGCAGTTACATTTTTCATATCGGCAAAACCCTTGGGCTGAGCCTGCAAAATGAATGGGATAAAAGAAACTAATACAGCACAAAATATATTACGCATACGCATCTATAGACAACATTTTATCAATACGCACAAAGGTAAAACCCTTTTTGCGGGCATTTATGATTAAATCAGTTAAAATTTCACGTGTTATGGCCTTTGTATCATGCAAGAGAATAATATCGCCGCCCTGCAGTTTACTTAATACACGATTCAATAACACCTGTGGGTCTTTTACTTTAGTATCGAAAGAACGGAGCGACCAGCCGATGGAACGCATATAGGTTAAGCCTACAGCCTTTGCAAGATTAGGATTAGTAACACCATAAGGAGGTCGAAATAATTTAGGGGTCTTGCCAATAGCTATTGCTATTGCTTCATTTGTTTTACGCATCTCTGCAGCCATTGCATTTGCAGATTGCCAATCAAAATTGAAGCCGTGGTTATAACTATGGTTACCTGCCAGATGACCTTCCGCGTCTATTCGTTTCAGTAAATCGACATTGGTGGAAGCATTTTTACCGATACAGAAAAATGCAGCTGGTACATTCTGCGCCTTTAATATATTGAGGATGGCCGCTGTTTCCTGCCCCGGGCCATCATCGAATGTGAGCGCAATGCATTTTTGATTTGCGCCTTTATTGAATGATTTAAGAAAGAAATTCCAACGGATATAGATGGCTCCTAAGGCCAATAATGATACATAGACAAACAATAAAACAACAGCCCAAGCCCAATGCAAGCCATAGAAACGCCTCGCTGCCAAGAACGCGAAAAGGAGCAGGAGAAAAAAAACACGTATGTAATGGAATGGGCGCAACGCTTATTTATTATCGTTAAAAACAAAATGATTGCTCGATAATTTCAGAGCAATCATTTCAATTATCATTTATCAATTATAATCTCTCGTATAGAGCACGAAGACGTTCACGTGTCATTTGTTCTTTCCAGTCTTTACCCAAAGCATTTTCCCAAAGCGGTGCCATGCCAAGGGATACATCTATCATTGTATTGAACTGTTCGTCAGTCAGGCCTTTAGTGATGCCAACAGGGATATCAATACCATTCTGCTTTACCATCTGGTGAAACTCTTTTACGCCTTCAGGGTAAAATTCTTCCAGGTGGTTAAACACAATACAGTTGCCAATACCATGTTTTGTACCCAACAGATAGCTAAGTCCATAGCTTACCGCATGTGCTACGCCCACCTGTGAGTACGCAATACTCATACCGCCAGCATATGACGCCATCATCAGTTGTTCATCACTTTCCTCATCCCATTGTTTTTTATTCAGGAATACTTCCTGGCAAAGCTCCAAAGCCTTTTCGCCATAAGAGCGACTAAATGCATTTATGTATGTGCCCTGCAATGATTCTATACAATGGATATAACAATCCATACCGGTATAGAAGCGTTGATTTACCGGTGCATTCTTTATCAATTCAGGATCCAGAACTATTTGATCAAAGGGGGTAAAATCAGAGTTCATACCCAGTTTCTTTGTAGGGCCTGTAAGTACGGTAGTGCGTGATACCTCGGCGCCAGTACCTGACAGCGTGGGAATCCCTACTTTATACACACCTGGGTTTTTCACCAAATCCCAGCCCTGATAATCATGCGCCTTGCCAGGGTTTGTCATCATAAGAGATACAGCTTTCGCAAGATCCATTGCAGAGCCACCGCCAATACCTATAACACCTGATACTGTACCGAATTTTGCTTTAAGGTCATCAGCTATTTTATCAACATAAGTAGTCTTTGGCTCATGCGTTACATCTGCATCTACCAATATATCATTGCCACGTAGCGGTATGCGTGCCTTAAATGCATTGTCATTTGCAAAAAAATGGTCGAGCAGAAATACCATTGGTGCACCCTCTTTTCTATGCGGCGCTAAAATTTCATCTAATTGTTCAAAACAGCCACGGCCATACACCACATAATCTACCATTTTAAAATTGCGAAACTTCATACTATACTATTATTAGTTTTTAAAATCAAATATAATCAGGTGATTATTCAATACCCAACTTTTCCATGTGCGCTTCTGCGCGTACTATATCTTCCGGTGTGTCTATTTCTACACCCATATATTTTGTTACCACCATGCGCATAGGTACGCCATGCTCCAGGAAGCGTAGGCATTCTATTTTTTCTGCTTCTTCAAGCGGGGTCATGGGCCATTGCGTAAAATCCATTAATGCTTTTTTCCTGAAGGCATACACACCTATGTGTTCGTAATAAGTAATCTTGTTAGCTTTATTTCTGGGATATGGTATAACGCTACGCGAGAAGAAGATAGCATTCTGCTTCAGGTCCAGTGCTACTTTTACATAGTTCGGGTCATTTATAAATTGCACTTCATGCAGTTCCTGCACCAGTGAGGCAACCTGAACTTCATTACCATCAGCGCTTTCAAATACTTTTAGTAATTGCCCCAATGGCTCTTTTTGTACAAATGGTTCGTCCCCCTGTACATTTACAAACACATCGGCATTCATATCGGCAGCTATTTCTGCTATGCGGTCTGTGCCGCTCTCATATTCGCCTTTGCTCTTTACAGCCTTGCCACCTGCTTTTACAATTTCTTCTAATATCAGATCACTGTCGGTAACCACAACTACATCACTAAATAAGCCTGTAGCCTTCGCGGATTCATAGGTGCGCAGTATTACGCTTTTACCCTTTATAGGAGCGAGTAACTTTGCGGGGAAACGAGTAGCACCAAGCCTGGCAGGTATTAAAGCAACAGCCTTCATCTATTTCTTTTTAATAATTGCTAAAAATAATTCTATCCATCCTATAATAAAGAACAATCCGCCTATGGGTGTAAGCAATCTGCCAAATACAGGTATAGCAACCTGCTTAGCCTCCAATAAAGGGAAAAGGTACAAGGTGCCAGAAAAGAATACGATACCTAAAATAAAAAAAATGGTAGCCAGTCTGATATTGCTGAAAGGAAAAGAAGCAAATAGAATACCTGCTAATATAAGCGCGAAACTATGATAGAACTGGTATTTTACTCCGGTATCAAAAACCTGCAACTGGTCTGCAGCAAGTATTTGCTTTAATCCATGCGCGCCAAAAGCACCCAGGGTTACAGCTAAGGCTGCGAATAAAGTGCCGGAAATCAGGGCCGGTTTATACATGAGCTAATAATTTTGTCAAAGGTACTTAGTGAAATGTCTTTTGCATCTAAAATATAATCTGCCTGCTCATAAATATGGTCTCTCATATTCAATAATTGCTGCAGATGAACAGACATATCTTCCACCTGCAATAAAGGGCGTTTTTCTCGTTCATTTTGCAAGCGGGAGATTAATAAATCAACATCTGCATGCAGGTATATAGTTTTACCTGCTTTTTTCATTTGTGTGAGATTATCTGCAAAGCATGGTGTTCCCCCACCGCAGGCAATAATCGCATTTGAATTATTGTTATCAATAATTTCATTTAGTATGGTCGTTTCTATCTCACGGAAGTAGGCTTCGCCCTGGGTATTGAATAAAGACGAGATACTTTGCCCTTCTTTTTGCTCTATAAGCATATCCAAATCTATATGCGGTATATTATTAGCAAGCGCCAACTTTTCAGCCCAATAAGATTTGCCCACACCGGGCATGCCTATGAGAAATATCATGCTCATAGCTTGCCGTGTAAATATTTCCAAATCATGAGCATGCCCATCTGCACAGCCATTTCTTTATTGCGCGGCCTGTCGTAATGAAAGCGGAAATGCTTTGTTTTCACATCTTCTTTACTTGCTATAGCCATCCACACAGTTCCTACCGGCACCCTATCACTTTCGCTACCTGCACTTAATAAACCTGTAACCGACAGGGCATAATCAGCACCTAAAACTTTTAATGCACCCTTTGCCATTTCTATCGCAGTCTCTTCACTTACGGCGCCATATTCATCCAGTGTATTATGTTTTACGCCTAGTACATTCTCTTTTACACTTTCCTGGTAGCATACAATACTGCCATTAAAGTATCCTGCGGATCCCATAACCTGTGTGAGATGATGTGCTATAAAACCACCGGTGCAGCTTTCTGCAAGGCCTAGGGTTACCTGCTTTTCAACAAAGTATTTCCCAATGGTATATTCAAGTGGAAAGTCATCCATAGCAATGACTATATCACCCAGCCTGTTTGCTATTTCTTCCTGCCGCAACTCCAACTCTTTTATGAGTCTTAGTTCATCATTGCTTCTACCTGTCAATCTCAATTTCACAGAGCCATAACCAGGCAGATATGCAAGGCGGATATGGGCTGGCAATGCATTCTCAAGGTCTTCAATTTTATTGGCTATGTAGCTCTCCCCTTCCCCTGCAGTCATTATAGAGCGATGTATCAAAGAATCGCTTATGTAACGTTTTCGAAAACGCGGTATTACCTCGTCTTCCATTATGCCCATCATTTCGAAGGGCACGCCAGGCATAGAAATAATTACTTTACTGTTCTTCTCAAACCACATACCAGGTGCTGTTCCCATTTTATTGAATAGTACAGTGCAATTATCCGGCACTTCAGCTTGTTTCAGGTTTCGCTCGAGAAATGGCCGGTTTCTTTTTGTGAATATATCTTTAAGATGTTGCAACACTTGTTCATTCACAATCATCTCTGCACCAAAATATTCGCACAGGACAGGCTTGGTAATATCATCGGCAGTTGGGCCAAGGCCGCCTGTTATCAATATTATTTCGGCCTTAGACAATTCTTCATCAAGTGCCTCACGTATTGCATCCTTAAGATCACCTACTGCTACCCGGCGTATTATATCTATCCCCAGATCATTAAGGCGTTGCGCTATCCAGGCAGAATTGGTATCAATGGTTTGCCCTATCAATAATTCATCCCCTATCGTAATAATACTGGCCTTTATATTGCTCATAAACTTTCTTTAGTAAAAAACGGGGCTAACCGCACAGACAATTCTTCCGGCATATTCACTTTTTGTTTCTCTTTGGGATTGTAAAACACAAGTGTAGTAATGCCTTTGTTCAATAACTGTCCA
>JAFDXS010000730.1 GCA_018267795.1 Bacteroidota bacterium
TGCACCGCTTATATTAGTCCAGGGACCTGTAGCACTGGTGGCTACCTGCCACTGATAAACCTGACCCGGAGCTGTACCCCCTGAGCCTGATAATGTAGCGGTGCTGCCACTGCAAAGGTGTACTTGCCCTGCAGCAGGAATAAGCGCTACGGAAGGTGTACCGCTGCATGGTGGTATATGATCGACTGATATATCATCGAGGAACATATCGGTTGCATAATCTGAAACAGCATCAAAAATTATATACACATGGCTTGAAGACATAAAAGAGGAAGGCAGCGTAATGGTGTACTTATACCATCCCATAGAAGCTTCTGCAGGTGATTGCGTCAAGCCGTCATAGTAGGTGCCTAAGGCAGTTGCCCCGGACAATGACGCACTTGTATTCACCCATATATTCAAGGCATCCTGCTGGTTACCTGTCCAGCCATCGGGGAAATCGGTTTCTTTATAAAACCAGAATGAAACAGTATTAGCTCCTGTTGAGTATGCTGTAAAGTCCATTGAAGGGGTTATCAACACCGCTTCGGCACCGCTGGACATATCCCAGCTATTGTACCACGCCATACCCGCACCTGAATGTGTAGGTACTGATGCAGGGTGAACAGTTGGGTCACCACCCGTTAGCCGGGTCCAGGTATCCGGGCCGCCATCGTCACTGGAGCCACTCAAGTAAGTGTTTGTCCACCCGCTGGGGGCAAATGTTGTCCCGTCAAAGCTTTCTGTTAAATAATTTTGACCAGCAGCATTTTTAGTTACTAAAAGAAAAATACAAAAAAGAATAAGCCCGTACACAGCATTTATGCTATGGCCCGTATTCTTTTGCAAACGACATGTAAAGATTTTCATGAGCTTGTATTTTTATTATTTTTTTATATAATCAACTAACAATTAATTAAAAGTTATTGTAAAACGCATACAACTTTCAAAAATCTATACCCTGGCAAATTGCAAATAAGTTTGCGGAGCTAAACGCAACCTGATTGTTGCTAAAGCTCACTCAACATTTTACGCTTATTATCAGACATGCACATTTTAATAATTGGTTGGTTAAAAGTTAAAAAATAATTAGCTATTATTAACTCATTTCCCTGAACATATTTTGTAAATAAACATAAATAATTAAGGGTGAGCCATTTAGCTCACCCTTAATTATTTATTAGAAACCTATTACTGCTTATTTCAGCACCATCTTCCTTATCATTCTTTCACCATCTGCCATAAAGGTTACA
>JAFDXS010000731.1 GCA_018267795.1 Bacteroidota bacterium
TCTTTGAACATTTGCACATCTACATAAGGGCTCACCAGTGTACGGTTGAATGTAACAGGGTTCAGTATATATGCTGCTACATCGCTGTAATAAAAAGGACCATGGTCGTAGCGAAATGCTATACCGCCATTATATGCATTCAGTGTACCGGTAACGCTGCTCACAAATAAGTTGTTCACTTTATTGTTGTCGGTGGACATGTTGCCGGTATAGGAATTTACGTTCAGGAATATTCTTTTTGTGAGCGAAAATGTCGCATTCAGGTTCAGGTATTTGTAGTCTGATGTAAAGTTGTTTCCTTCGCCGCTCTGTAATTGTTGCTGGTCACCGGCGGAGAGTATCATGTTGGCAAACTTATTAGAGTAGCCTATGCGTCCACCATAGTTCTGAGATCTTATTGCAAACACATCTGATAACAGCACGCTGTCATCAAATACGTTTTGGCTTTTGTAGTTATACTCATAGTAGCCGCCCACAAAAAATTTATTCATCATCACTCTTGCATCATGCGACTGCAGACGCTGGCCTTTATATATCCCCGCAAAACTATTGCTGTTGTATAATATGTTTGATATTGTGCTGAAGTGCTTGCTCAGGAATTGCAGGTTGTAGCCAAACGAGCTGCCCAGCATTTCGCTCTGCTGGCCTGCCAGCATTTTTGCTGTATTCTGCTCCATGCCTGCACCTGCCACCAGCGATAGTTTCAGCTTATCGTCCAGCAATTTCATATCCACTGTCTGGCGTGCTATACTGCTGTTTAGCTTCGTTACCTTATCTGTATTTGCAGATATAGATTCTGTAAGTCTAATATTATTCGCAAGCTTCAGTTGCGCGTTGCCGCCAAACACCTGGCTATTGCCCACCCTGCTTTTCAGCATGCCGTATATCACTGCTTTGTTATCGTTGTCTTTACCCCACACATAGCCGCCCTTTGCACCATAGCCATCCATCATGAAGTCGGTCATCTCCATTATGTTACCTATGCTCGCTACTACATGCTTGCCGGTATAGTCCATTCGCACCAGGCCATTGTCTATTGTCTGGTTGCGGCTCATGGTATTGCTCCTGTAGGCTACGGCCACACGGTTGTCTTTGTCCACATCTACACTGCCGTATATACCTGCGTAGTATTGATTAGCGCTTCCACCTTGCGATACCATGCCGGCTTCTATTTGCAGCGGCATATCCATATAGGCAGATGGATGATCTTTAAGTATGTAACCTACTTTAG
>JAFDXS010000732.1 GCA_018267795.1 Bacteroidota bacterium
ATAGAATTAGTAGTAGATCGTTTGCATGTACAGCCCGACGCTCAGGCAAGGCTTAGTCAAAGCATCCAAAAGTCTTTACAAATGGGTAAAGACCTTTTGTTCATTCTCGATGTAGATAATAAGAACAACCTCTCGCAATACAGCAAGCAGCTTATGTGTGTGGACACAGGCCTCTCTTACGAAGAGCCTTCGCCCAATACATTCTCATTCAACTCTCCCTATGGGGCATGTCCGCGCTGTAAAGGCCTCGGTAATATCTACCAGGTAAATATGGACGAGGTAATCCCTGATGCTACCAAAAGTGTTAACGAAGGAGGTATCTCTCCATTAGGCCTCGAGCGCGATTCATGGTCTTTTCAGCAGGCTACTATTCTTGCTAAGAAGAACAAGATAAACCTCAATGCCCCCATCAAAGATATCCCTCAAAAGCAGCTCAATATCCTGCTTTACGGTAACGAAGAAGGCGTCATTACATACAATGATGAAGAAGCTGAAGTATATCACGAACAGGTAGCACAGCACAACTACGAAGGTATTGTGAACATGGTGCTGCGTTGGTTCAATGAAACTGCTTCCGAAGCAATTCGCACCTGGGCAGAGGGCTACATGCAGCTCAGCACCTGTCCTGTATGCAATGGCACACGCCTCAAAAAAGAAAGTCTTTACTTCAAAATAGATAATGCAAATATTGCCGAGCTCGCTCACAAGTCATTACAAGACCTCGCAGATTGGTTTGCAGATATAGAAACAAGATTATCTAAAAAGCAGAACGTAATAGCCAAAGACATCCTCAAAGAAATTCGCGATCGCGTTAGTTTCCTTTTAGATGTTGGTTTGCATTACCTCACTTTAGATCGGGCTACCCGCACACTCAGCGGTGGCGAATCCCAGCGCATTCGCTTAGCCACACAAATAGGTTCTCAGCTCACAGGCATCACATATATTCTCGATGAGCCAAGCATCGGTCTTCACCAGCGCGACAACCAGAAGCTCATCCACGCACTCAAGAATCTGCGTGATGGCGGCAACTCTGTGCTTGTAGTAGAGCACGACAAAGACATCATGCTTGCAGCCGATCATCTCATTGATATCGGCCCCGCAGCAGGCATACATGGTGGCAAAATAGTAAGCCAGGGGACGCCCGCCGAAGTAGTAAGTGGCGACACTACCACTGCTGGTTATCTGAACAACAGGTTGCAGATAGAAGTACCTGCAGAGCGCCGCAAA
>JAFDXS010000733.1 GCA_018267795.1 Bacteroidota bacterium
ACCATATTTCTCATTGCCTTTCAGCAATATACCTGCAGAAGGTTCTATATCAAGATAAAGAAATTTAAAAATGCGAATGTCGAGCACAGGGCCCAGAAAAAGGTAGGAATCATTCTCATCGAGCTCTATTCTATCTCCGCTATTAAAAAAGCCAGTACCTCCGCCACCCTCACTTTTTATAATATACTGTTGAAACGACAGTGCACCGCCGATCTTTATGGTGCGGGATACATCCTGAAGAAAGGTAACGCTACCTGTAAGTGATCTGTAATTGGTAATGTCAACGCCACTTAAAAAATCTGATCTGTTAACACCTGCATCTACTGTACCAACCCCTATACTGGCAGTAAAACTATACTGTGCAAAAGAGCTTACTGAAGAAAACAAAAGCAGGATAACAAGGTATAATCTCATAAAAAAGGGTAAAGTGTTCTTAAATATAACACTTTACCCTTACATATTATTATCAGGTTCTTTATCAGGCTGGGAAAAACCGCTCTCTTTCTGTTCCTTTTTTACGCAGCAGCGCACTTGCCCTGTACCTATCTTCATGGTATTCGTGATATAATGCATCCAGCAGCGCCAGGCATTTATCTGCAGTCCATTCGTCGCACCAGTGCAGCAGCCCTTTAGGGTAGTTTACACCTTTGGTCATGGCCAGCTCCAGGTCTTCGGCACTTGCTATATTCAGGTGCAGCGCATCTACTGCTTCGTTTATCAGCATCACCAGTATGCGCTCCACTATGCGGTAGCCAAGTACGGTATCTTTAGTTGGCTCAGGCATTACAGCATCAGCAGCATAGTTATAAAAGCCGCGTCCTGTTTTACGGCCCAGCCAACCAGCCTCTAATAATCTCTTTTGTGAGAAGGATGGTTTATAACGCGGGTCGTAAAAGAATGACTGAAACACGGTTTCCGTTACCACGTAGTTTACATCATGCCCTATGTAGTCGGTTAGTGTAAATGGCCCCATCTTAAAGCCACCTATCTCCGTCATAGCCCAGTCTATAGTAGCCATATCAGCTATGCCTTCTTCATATATGCGAATGGCCTCTCCATAAAACGGGCGCGCTACTCTGTTCACTATAAAACCGGGGGTATCTTTTGCTATTACCGGCACTTTGCCCCATTGCTGCATTAGCTGCTTTGCAGCAGGTATTAGTTCCGGCGCTGTTTGCACGGCAGGTATCACTTCCACCAGCGCCATCAGCGGGGCAGGAT
>JAFDXS010000734.1 GCA_018267795.1 Bacteroidota bacterium
ATAGCCTGTTTTCATCCTGCACTACTTCCGAAGGAAAGTTTACAAAAAAGCTGCTCATAAAGTCGAGCGCTGCTATTTTTATCGCGTCTATTCCCAGACTTGCACCACGGGTTCCTGCGCCTATTTCTGATCTTACTTCAATGATCTTTATATTACGCATATACTCAAAGATATTAAAAGGGCGTTGCTTACCCAAAACATGGTGTTTAATAGGAGCTTAGAAAGGATAACCAATAGCTATATTCAGCACCAGGTTATTGGCGCGCCATGTAGGGTCACCAAAATTTATCTGGTTTACTACCCATCCATTATTTTCAAAAACGTAAGGTTTTTTTATAGGGAAGGCAAGGTCAAACCGTAGTGTTATAAAGCTTGCTATATCAAAGCGGGCACCGGCGCCTACGTCAGTCGCCACATCCTGCCCCAGGGTGCTGAATTTAAATTCCCCACCAGGGAAACCCGCATCCTTTCTTGCCAGCCATATATTGCCGGCATCTGCAAAGAAAGCTCCATTCAACTTAATGAAGCCTGCAAAAAGCTGTACAATATCAAAGCGAAACTCCGAATTAAATTCCAGTTTTATATCGCCCGTTCGGTCTATGTATATGCTGTTATTGAGTACGCTGCTGTCATTAGAGCTGCCCGGCCCTAGCGATCGAATTCGCCAGCCTCGCAGGCTATATGGGCCGCCTGCATAGTATTGCTTTATGTAGGGCAGCGCAGTAGATTGTCCATAGGGTAAACCTACACCAGCATTAAACCGCAGTACAAATACTGCATGCTGCATAGAAAAATAGTGCTTGGCATCCAGGTCGAACTTAGTGTACTGCGCATATTTTATCTGGAACAGATCATTCAGCGATGTACCAACGCCGTTTATCGCACTCAGCAATGCGCCCGCTTCTTCCACACTTGCACTCAGGTACGAATAGTTTTGACCGTGCTTTTTTTCCTGGTTGCTGAATGTGAATGAGAGGTTTTCCCCTTCTATAAAATTTTCCTTATAGCTGTTTCTTAAGAATTCATTTTGGTCAAGTCTTGCCTTAAACGAATCAGACTCTTTGGGCAGGCGAATGATATTGATAAACGCCGGTGAAAAATCCCATGTTTTGGTTGGGGTTTCACGCCAGTTGT
Source organism: Bacteroidota bacterium (assembly GCA_018267795.1). GTDB lineage: Bacteria > Bacteroidota > Bacteroidia > Chitinophagales > Chitinophagaceae > SZAS-30. The sequence continues at coordinate 1,135 of JAFDXS010000734.1, forward strand.
ATTTAAAGTTCAGGTTGTCGTTTACAAGCGTAAAGTAATCTACCCTATCTATCAGGTTGGTACCAATGCTAATGATAGTATGC
>JAFDXS010000735.1 GCA_018267795.1 Bacteroidota bacterium
TGATATCAAAAAAATTAGAGTCTAAGATGCTAAGAAAATGGTTATAATACCATTGTTTTTTCAAGTGATCTTTAAAATTGGTGCTGGTAAAATAAGTATAAAAATATGCATGGTTGTTATGGTCTTCTTTTATCAAAATATCACCATCCGCCGTTGTTGCATAAGCGACTACACCATGCCCAACAGATTTATTCCAATACTTAAGTTTATTCTTTTTGAAAAATAACTTGTAATAAGTATTAGTTGTATTGTAATAGCCTTTGGAAAATGTGTCGCCTATTTCTAAAAACACAAAATCACATTGTCCCATCCATTCAGGAGAAACTGGTTCTATGTATAAATTTTCCTGGCCATGCGCATCTAAGCCAGGCAATAGCATTAACGCTATAAAGAGAAAGCATGATAATTTCATAAAGTATAATTAAGTGTAAATAGATCGCTATTAAATATAAGGAATAATACATTTCCCTCGCTCAGCGTAGTGTTCCACTACGTCGCACCGGCAGCCAATCTCCTGATTGGCGTTATAGCAGCCACTCGCAATTTTGTTATTTTCCCGTCACTCGTCCGCGTTTGCAACGCGGATGCCAGGGTAGGGCGTTTGCAACGCCCAGACAACACAGGCTATTTCTCATATTGAGCTCAAAACAAAACACCCCACACACAAGAGATGCAGGGGTGTCAAAAAATGATATCAGCTCCTACAGATGTTCAAGAATCTCTCGTACCGATGCACGATGAGTATAATCAACATCAAAATATCTATAACTGATTTTTCCATCTTGTCCTATGATATATACCGCCGGCACAGGCAGGTTAGTACCATTCTTCCCATTTAGTTGCTGCAGGTCAATACCATATTTTTTCAATTTGCCCACCATGGTATCATCTACCCTATATGCCACGTCATAGGCCTTCATTATTTTCAGCCCGTCGTCCCACACTATAGGGAAAGACGCTTTTGTCTTTTTTATTGTCTCATTAATGCTTTCCGGTTTTTCAGGTGTTATAGCTATTACCATTGCTCCCCGTGCAGTTATTTGTCCCAGCGAGTCTTCCAGTTGTCCAAGTTGCCTGTTGCAGTAGGGGCACCATTGTCCTCTGTAGAATAATACCACCACAGGTCCCTTTTTCAGCGCACTGCGTAGTTCTGTTTTCTTTCCATACTGGTCTTTGCCATAAAAGTTCGGCGCCTCCTGTCCTGTACTAAGGCCTT
>JAFDXS010000736.1 GCA_018267795.1 Bacteroidota bacterium
GCATACCTGTGCCATCATCATCGTCAGCAAAGCATACGAAGCAATATTAAAAGGCACACCCAGGAACACATCTGCACTGCGCTGGTACAGCTGGCAGCTCAGCTTGCCATCCGCCACGTAAAACTGGAATAAAGCATGACAAGGGCTCAGCGCCATCTTAGGCAGGTCGCTCACATTCCATGCATTTACTATCATGCGCCGGCTGTCAGGGTTAGTTTTTATTTGGTGCAGCACATCCTTTATCTGGTCATAAGTTTTGCCATCTGCACCCGTCCAGCTGCGCCATTGGTGGCCATATACAGGCCCCAGGTCGCCATTTTCATTGGCCCATTCGTCCCATATACTCACGCCATGTTCCTTCAGGTAGGCAATATTCGTATCACCCTTCAGGAACCATAGCAACTCATATATAATAGACTTCACATGCAGTTTCTTGGTCGTCACCAGCGGAAACCCCTTTTGCAGGTCAAAACGCATCTGGTAGCCAAAGCAACTCAGCGTCCCCGTCCCTGTACGGTCACTCTTCACAGCCCCGGTATCCAATATATGTTGCAGCAGGTCAAGATAAGCTTGCATGATAGATCAAAAATTCTAACAGTAAAATTACCCATTAATTCCCAAAGAGCTATTTATCACGCTTAAAAGATACCCACTAAAAGAAAGGGAATGTGAATAATGAGTCGAGCTTATGCTGAATTTTTAATATATAGGCAACGTAATCATATTTTATCAGAGAATGTTGCAGCCATTATAGCTAAACATTAATTTTATGCTGCCTAAAAATTATACTCACTATGAAATACACAATCATTGCCCTGTTACTCCTATTTGGTAATCATCTTTTCGCACAAGGCGGCTGGATAAAAAAGCACAACCTTGATACCGTTGGCGTTTCCGGCGGCATGGCTGATACTGCTAATGGTAAATTATATATAGGAGGGGGAAGTGATGGTAGCTATTTTACATCTCGGATCTGGGAATACGATCCGCACTATAATAGTTGGAAACACAAATCAGGCTTACCTGTTACAAGTGGCTACTCGGGTGAAAGGATGGGTGGCTTCTGTGTTGGCGTAAATAACAAATTATATTTTGGCCTTGGTCTGTCTTATTACTCCTCCTATAGCGGTTGCGAATTTTACACTATAGAGTACGATCCCGCCGCAGATACTTTTTCAAGAAAAGCCGATTTCCCCGGCCCTTCACGTTATTA
>JAFDXS010000737.1 GCA_018267795.1 Bacteroidota bacterium
TCGGTAATGATAACAGGTTTTGAAGGGATGAGGTAATTTTCGCGGAAGGCAGCAGGAGTGATATCTGTAACACGATCAATTGTGGTGAGTCGCATACCGGTTTGGTTTTGTTAACGAAAAAATGAACTTAAGATAACATTGAAAAGGTACATCTTAAAACTCATAACAAATTCATGCCTACAAAACTACAAAAGCCCTTTCTGAAACAGAAAGGGCTTTTTATACTAAAAATCTATTGTATTATTTCTTCGCCATACTGTTGAAAACAGCTGTATCGAGGGTCATTGCGTATTTCTTACGCATTTCTTCGTTCCATTTCTTTTCCAGGTAATCCTGATACTCTGCCACAACATAACCACGGGCTTCATCCAGCGTTTTAGGAGTAGCATTGTTATATACCTCTTCTACCTTTATAACGGTGTAGGTACCATCCGCTGCTTTAGCTGCAGGTGTCAGTTTGCCCTTTACTATATCTTTCCTTGGTACATCAGTGTAGCGTGAAAACTCGTAACGGCCATGCTGAATAGTAACTGCATCAGGGGCGTTTTCGTTATTTACGTGCTTAGCGAGGTCTTCGTCAGTAGTGCTTTTTTTGTTCAGCATCTTTACACCTTCCTTCATTGTAGCTTCATCTTTGAATTTATACACTACGCCTTTGAAGCCTGGTTCCCACATGTATTTAGATTTGTTAGCCTCATAAAATGCCTGCAGGCCAACGCTGTCTTTAGAGGCTTTGCCCCAAACATTGCGATCCATCAGTTCAAATAAAAGGATACCATCTTTGTATTCTTCCATCAAGTTTCTAAAATCAGCATTTTCCTCTACCAGCTTGTGCTCTTCAAAATCGTTGAGAGTATTGCTTACATACAGCTTGTATAAGTCATTAAATATAGCATCTTTCGGGCCCATAAGCCTGCCACGGGTAACAGAAGCAGCAAAATTTACAAAGTCGTACTGCGTGTAGTTTTTGCCAGCTAAAGAAAACAAAGGAGCCTGCATGCTGCTAAATTCTGCCGGAGTAAAGCTGTTAGCATTTTTGCCTGTATCAGGTATTTTGCTAAACTTCGCTGCTAAGGATTTGAAATTTTCAGGGTATTCTTTAAAGTTATTTTTCTGCTTCACTTTATCGAAGAATATCTCATGTGCCATTTGCGCACGGTAGTCGTTCTCTACTTTACGTTTAATCTGCGGCTGCAGCGTATCGTAAGGC
>JAFDXS010000738.1 GCA_018267795.1 Bacteroidota bacterium
CAATAACCGCTAATATTTGCAAATGCTCAAGGTGGCCTTATAGCAAATAAGCAGGTTATTTAACCTACAAAACTACAATTTACTTTTTATAAGCTGCTGAATTTCTTGAAAACGCTCAGGCGTTAACTTCAATTTCTCGCGAGTAAAATTCAGATCGTTTGCGCTATTTATGGGTAATAAATGCATATGTGCGTGAGGAACATCCAGCCCAATGACACTAATTCCACACCTGTTGCATGGAAAACTTTGCTCTATCGCCTTTGCTATTGGCTTTGCGAAAAGCAACCATTTGCTTAGTATTGCATCATCACAATCGAAGATATTATCAATTTCTTTCTTAGGTACTACGAGTACGTGGCCTTCTGCAAGCGGGAAAATGTCTAAAAAAGCGAAGAAATACTCATCTTCCGCTATTTTGTAAGATGGTATTTCTCCGGCTATAATTTTAGAAAATATACTTGCCATATCTAAATGGAAATATTGTCAATTTTGAACTTCAACATACCACCGGGAGTAGTTATTTCTGCAATGTCACCAATTTCTTTTCCAAGCAGTCCCTTACCAATAGGTGATGTCACAGATATTTTCCCAAGCTTTAAATCAGCTTCTTTTTCTGACACTATCTGGTATTCTACAGACTTTTTAGTACCCAGGTTAGTAAGTTTTACTTTACTTAAAATTGAAACTTTACTTGTATCAATATCTTTAGCCTCTATAATACGGGCAGACATGATAACTGCTTCCAGCTGAGCTATTTTTGCCTCATGATATCCTTGTGCTTCCTTTGCTGCATCATATTCTGCATTTTCCTTTAAGTCACCTTTTTCCCTTGCTTCTGCTATTTGTCTTGCTATTTCCGCTCTCCCTGAAGTCTTTAATTGGGTGAGCTCTTCCCTCATTTGTTCTAGTGTTTCCTTAGAGACATAACTAATTCCTGACATAATAGTAATATTTATTAGAATACTGAAAAAAATACAACGCTCCTTTTTTTAAAGAAGCGTTGTATTCAGACAAAAATAAGAATTTTATATTATTGGCGCATAAAGCGCAGAGAAATTACGTGAACGCCGTTAGCCGGGCGATCTGTAGGCCTGAAAGAATAATCAAGGGCAAATTTAGGGCCTTTGTCGCCTAAGGCTTTTTGAACGGTAGCACCTACAGCAAAACCTGTATACATTGTAGTGCTGGTAGCTGTGTTGCCTATACCA
>JAFDXS010000739.1 GCA_018267795.1 Bacteroidota bacterium
ATTGTGCCTGTCATATACATTGTATATCGAGAATGCCCAGCTTCCCTGCCATCTTCTCGGTTTTTTATGCTGTGGTGTATAGATAGCCGACAGGTCGAGTCGGTGATAAGCCGGAAGGCGGTAAGCATTTGTTTTGCTGAAAACTTCCTCTACTTGCCCATTAATTAAGTAAAAGCCTGTAGGCAAAGTAATCGCATTGCCCGAACCATATATAAACACGCCGGACAATGTCCATTTCTTATTTAGCTCATAGCTACCCACTATAGATACATCATGCCTGCGGTCATACTTAGCCGGATAAATGTTCCCATTGTTTAAGTCAGGAAATTGTCTGTAGGTCCATGATAGGGTATAGCCTATCCAGCCGGTAAATTTGCCCTGTGTCTTATTAATAAAAAATTCAGCACCATAAGACCATCCATGCCCAAACACATAAGAAAGCTCAGGATCTTTCAGCGTATTAGGTACATAGTTTTCTTGGTACTCTATCTGGTTGCGCATATCCTTGTAATACACCTCTACTGATGTTTCCAGTTTGTTGTCAAGGAAATTGCGGAAATATCCTGCCGAGTATTGCCATGCTATTTCCGGTTTCACCACGTATGTGCTTGGCACCCACACGTCAGTAGGCAATGTGCTGCCATTGTTGGATACAAGGTGTACATATTGGTAGGTACGCGCAATGCTTGCTTTTATCGACGATGCATCGTTCAGTGCAAAACGCATATTCAGTCTTGGCTCCCATCCGCCATACATTTTAGCTATGCTGCCGCGGCTATAAGAAAAGCTGTCTGTTTTCTGATCGCCGCCACCTGCATATTCATATCTTGTATATGGTCCTGCCTGCCCAAACCATGAGTATCGAAGCCCCGCATTTATACGCAGCCACTTAGCAGGGTCAAATTCATCCATCAGGTATATGCCCACCTCGTGTGCATATTTCGTAAGGGCATTGTTTGGTTTCAGTACTACTGTGTCTGCCTGGCCTGATACCTGGTTCGGTATAAATGTATGATAGGTATATGCTACACCCGCTTTAATGTGATGGTTAAAACTGCTATAATAATCGAAGTCTGATTTTGCATTATAGTCCGTTACACCCGAGGCTATTTTAATACCAAAATTATTCTGGCTAAAATTTGCCGCGAAATTATAATCGTTATAGATAAGTGATGTATTTACAAATAGCTTGTCATTAAACTGGTGGT
>JAFDXS010000073.1 GCA_018267795.1 Bacteroidota bacterium
ATCAGTGCGATTAGTTAAAAATTGATTGTGATTTCATTTATACTAAATTATCTTTGCGGGGATTTCTACAAAGTTACATCTAACATTACCGGGCAATTATGAGCTGGAAACACAATTTCTCAACATCCATCGGTAAAAAGCTGCAAATGAGCTTAACCGGGTTGTTCCTTATCTTATTTCTCATTGTACACTGCTACGTCAACGGCCAGATCTTCTACAACGATGGTGGGGTACGTTTTAACGAAGCAGCTCATTTCATGGGTACTAACGCCCTTATCCGCACTGTGGAGATTGGCTTGTTTGCGTTTCTTATCCTGCATATCGTACAGGGACTTTTATTGTGGTCAAAAAACAGGGCGCGCCGCACTACACGTTATGCAGTAAGTGCAGGCAATAAGACAAGCCCTTGGTACAGCCGCTCTATGGCATTGTTAGGTACGCTTATATTATTGTTTCTTATTCTGCACCTTTCTAAGTTTTGGGGTCCTAACCGTTATGCACAAACATTCGGCAGCGGCGAACTGAACCTGTATGAAAGAATGCGCGATGAGTTCAGCATTGGCTGGATAGTAGTAGTATATGTATTAGGCTGCATCTCACTGGGCTGGCACCTCGTACATGGCTTCTACAGCTCTTTCCAGACATTAGGTTTGGGTACACATAAGTACAAGGGAATAATTAGGGGTATAGGCGTAGCCTTCTCTATCATTGTTCCGCTCATATTCGCACTAATGCCGATCGCTTTTTTCTTTCATTTAATCCAGTAAAAAATTTCGAACTCCCGATATGACACTTAATTCCAAAATACCTGCTGGTCCGTTAGAGTCGAAGTGGAAAACATATAAATCTACTTGTAAGCTGGTTAACCCGGCCAACAAACGTCAGCTTGAAGTGATAGTTATTGGTACTGGTCTTGCCGGTGCCTCTGCTGCTGCTTCACTTGGCGAAATGGGGTATAAAGTAAAAGCATTTTGCTTTCAGGATAGCCCTCGCCGTGCGCACTCTATAGCTGCACAGGGTGGTATCAATGCTGCAAAGAATTATCAGAACGATGGGGATAGCACCTATCGTTTGTTTTATGATACAGTTAAGGGCGGTGACTACCGTTCTCGTGAAGGAAATGTTTATAGATTGGCTGAAGTTAGTGCCAATATCATCGATCAGTGCGTAGCGCAAGGTGTGCCTTTTGCACGCGAATATGGTGGTTTGCTCAGCAACCGCTCATTTGGTGGTACTCAGGTACAGCGTACGTTTTACGCTGCAGGCCAGACAGGTCAGCAGTTGCTCATTGGTGCCTACCAGGCATTGGAACGCCAGGTGGCCCAGGGCAATGTGAAAATGTACACCCGTCACGAAATGCTGGACATTGTAACTATAGATGGTAAAACTCGTGGTATCATTGCCCGCAACCTTGTGACAGGCGAGCTGGAACGTCATTTCGGCCATGCGGTATTGCTTTGCAGTGGTGGTTATGGTAACGTATTCTATTTGTCAACAAATGCCATGGGCAGCAACGTTACTGCCGCATGGAAAGCGCATAAAAAAGGTGCCTTCTTTGGCAATCCTTGTTTTACACAGATTCACCCTACATGTATTCCTGTAAGTGGTGACCATCAGTCGAAGCTTACATTGATGTCTGAGTCACTGCGTAACGATGGTCGTATATGGGTGCCTAAAAAACAGGGCGATACACGCAAACCAAACGAAATTCCTGAAGAAGAACGCGACTACTACCTGGAAAGAAGGTATCCTGCCTTTGGTAACCTGGTACCGCGCGACGTAGCAAGCCGTGCAGCGAAAGAACGCTGCGATGCAGGCTATGGCGTAGGTTCCTCAAAGCAGGCTGTTTATCTTGACTTCTCTTCTGCCATTATGCGTTACGGTCGTGTAGAGGCAAATAAGAAAGGAGAAGAAAATGCCAGCGAGGCTACTATACGCCAGTGGGGTATGGACGTAGTGAAAGAGAAGTATGGCAACCTGTTTGAAATGTATGAAAAGATAACAGGTGAAAACCCTTACGTAGTGCCAATGCGTATATACCCTGCGGTACATTATACTATGGGTGGCTTATGGGTTGACTATGAATTGATGACTACAGTACCTGGCTTATATGCACTAGGTGAGGCTAACTTTAGCGATCACGGCGCCAACCGCTTGGGTGCTTCTGCGTTGATGCAGGGCCTGGCAGATGGCTATTTCGTGATACCATATACATTGGGTAATAATCTGGCAAACGATATCAGTGTTAAAGCAATATCAACAGACCATCCTGCTTTCGTAGCTGCTGAAAAAGAAGTACGCGACAGGATAGAACGCCTGATGAACATAAAAGGTACGGAAAGTGTTGAAAGCTTCCACAAACGCCTTGGTAAGATCATGTGGGACAAATGCGGTATGGCGCGCAATGCACAGGGCCTGAAAGAAGCTATTGAAGAAATAAAAGCACTGCGTAAAGAGTTTTATGCTAATGTGCGTATACCGGGTGAAATCAATGAATTCAATCCTGAGCTTGATAAGGCTGGTCGCGTGGCAGACTTCCTGGAGCTGGGCGAGTTGATGTGTATGGATGCGCTTGATCGCAATGAAAGCTGCGGTGGTCACTTCCGTGAGGAATACCAGACACCGGACGGCGAAGCATTACGACAGGATGATCAGTATATGTTCGTATCTGCATGGGAGTATAAAGGCGAAAGCCAATATGAACTGCACAAAGAGGCGCTTGATTATGAAGTAGTTCACCCATCACAGCGTTCTTATAAATAAACGATTTTTCAACTTATCAAAATACCATTTCAGGTATGGAGCACTATAATATGAATTTGACGCTGAAAGTTTGGCGTCAGAAAAACAAGAATGAAAGGGGCCGTTTTGAAACTTTCCAGGTTAAAGGTATTTCTTCAGAAATGTCTTTCCTCGAAATGTTCGATGTGCTGAATGAGCAGCTGGTGGCTGAAAATAAAGAGCCCATCGCATTCGATCATGATTGTCGCGAAGGTATCTGCGGTATGTGCAGCATGTATATCAATGGTCGTGCACACGGCCCTTGGCATCAAACCACCACTTGCCAGCTTCACATGCGTGAGTATAAAGACGGTGATACCATAGTTGTAGAACCATGGAGAGCAAATTCTTTCCCTGTTATTAAGGACCTGGTAGTTGATCGTTCTTCTTTCGATCGTATTATAGAAGCTGGTGGATATATCTCTGTAAATACAGGTAATGCAGTTGATGCTAATGCAATGCCTATAGAAAAGCATAAAGCTGATGAATCATTCGCAGCTGCAGCGTGCATAGGTTGTGGTGCTTGCGTGGCAGCTTGTCCTAATGCTTCTGCCATGCTGTTCGTATCTGCCAAGGTTTCTCACCTCGCATTATTACCCCAGGGCGATCCTGAGCGTAAGATACGTGCCGTAAGCATGATAGAACAGATGGATAAAGAAGGCTTCGGTAGCTGTACCAATATTGGCGCCTGCGAAGCAGAATGTCCTAAAGGCATCTCGCTCGAAAACATTGCGCGCCTCAATCGTGAGTATATAGGTGCTATATTCTCTGGTGATTCTCAAAATGCTTAATTGTATTCTTTATAAATTAATTTTGAAGGCTGCCACTTAAGGCAGCCTTTCACTATTTTATCAGCCATGTTAAGAAAAATTTCAGCTTTACTCATCTGCCTGTTGTTCACAGCCGCCACCTATGCGCAAACGGATAGCAGTCACCTGCGCATCAGCCTCATTACCTGCGGCGTAGGCGACGAAATATGGGAAACATTTGGCCACACAGGCGTAAGGGTTATAGACAGCACGCATGGTACTGACATCGTGTACAATTACGGCACTTTCAACGGCTACGATAAAGACTTTGAAATAAAGTTCATGCGTGGCAGGCTATTGTACTTTGTATCAACAGATAATTTCAATGATTTCATGCAGGAGTATGTAATGGCCCACAGAAAGGTTGAAGAACAAGTATTATTAATGACAAGCGCTCAAAAACAATCAATAGATGACTTTTTGAAAGAAAATGTACAGCCTGAAAATATGTACTACAAGTACGATTTTTACTTTGATAACTGCGCCACACGCATACGTGATATATTTCCCAATACGCTGGATAAAGGATTTAAGTTTGGCCAGACACTGCCTACCGGTGTACGCATCAGCTATCGCAACATTACAGATCAATATCTTTACAAGAAGCATTGGGAGCGCCTGGGTATAGATATACTACTTGGCAGTACAGTAGATAAGCCAATGAGCAATGAAGGTGCAATGTTCTTACCTGATTATTTAAGAGATGGCGTAGCAGGGGCTACCGTAAATGGCAAAAGAGTGTCTTCGGATCCGGTAACGATATTGCCGGGTAATGATGCCGGCTCTGCAGGCGTAAATCAGCCGTTCATACTTATGTGCATCATCGCCATTATCACAATAGCCGGTTTGTATTTCCCGCAGCTAAAGACTCTTGGTAATGTCATGAGTTCCTTATTGCTATTAGCTACCGGCTTGTTAGGTATACTCATTCTCTTCATGTGGTTCGGTACCGACCATAAAGCCTGTCAGGATAACTTCAATCTGCTTTGGGCCTTGCCAACCAATATCATTCTGGCGTTCAGAAGCAGGGGCAGGTCTAAATATGCCTTGGTTGCTATATTCTTGCTGCTGGTATCCCTGGTCTTGCATGTGCTGAAAATACAGGAGTTGCCTTTATTGCAGTTAGGCCCGCTGCTATTAGCCATGTTGTTTATCTATGGCACGATTTATAGAAGAACTAAACCTAAAACAGCATAAATATGCAATTCATTTACACAGATGAATTTCCCTGTTTAGCCTATCGCAAATTGGGCAAAGGTCCTGTTGTAGTTTTGTTGCATGGCTTCCCTGAAGATGGAAACCTTTGGCGTAATATCTGGCCGGCCTTGTCAGAAGACAATACCGTAATAATTCCGGACCTTCCCGGCAGTGGAGAAAGCACCTTTACAGGGGAAACACTTAGCATGGAGCAATTGGCTAATAGTGTAAAGCTAATATTAGACAAAGAGGGCATAGATGAGTTAGTACTGGCTGGTCATTCCATGGGCGGCTATATAGCGCTCGCCTTTGCCGAAAGGTATGGACATATGCTCAATGGTCTCTCATTGGTACATTCCACCGCATTGGCAGATACTAATGACAAAAAAGAAAACAGGAGAAGATCGGCAGAATTAATACAAAGAGGTGGCAGAGAACCATTTGTAAAGCAAATGATTCCCAATCTGTTCTTTGACAGGTTTAAACAGGAACACCCTGAAGTGGTAGAAAAGCAAGTACGGGAAGCGCTGAAAATTGAAGCCAAAAGCTTGGTAGCCTTCCTTGATGCCATGCGCAACCGGCCGGAACGTACCAATGTGCTGAAAAACACTTCATTCCCTATTCAGTTCATTATAGGGAGAAATGACAATGTCATACCATTTAACAACATCTTGCAGCAAAGTCACCTAAGTAATAGTAATTTTGTATCTGTGTATCAGAGTTGTGGTCACATGAGTATGCTGGAAAACCCTAAGGCTTTGGCTGTAGATATGAAAGGATTTATTAACTATTGTTATCAATTCGAAAACATAAGATGAGCATAAAATGAGGGTTAGATTATTTGCGAAGTTGCTACTAGTAATATTGGTTAGTTTTTGCCTTCCGGCAAGGGCTTCGCATATTGTGGGTGGAGAAGTTACCTATCGTTGTCTGGGCAGCGATCAATATGAAATTACAGTCACCATATATGAGGACTGCCTCACCGGTCTCTCAGATGCCATAGCACAAGATGATCCTGCGTATATCAATATTTTTAGCGGCGATACTGCATTGTTTAATAACCCTTATCATCCTTACGATTCTATATTTCTTAAACCGCCGGGCCGCGTATTGGTGCCTACCAACTTCAGTAATGCATGTATAGACCATGCACCGGCTACCTGCCTGCAAAAAGCAGTATTTACCAAGATATATTACCTTCCACCTCGCGCCAAAGGCTACACTATTGTATATCAGCGTTGCTGTAGAAATGCAAGTATTTTAAACATCATAAATCCCTCTGCGGTTGGTGCTACATATAGTTGCCAGATACCGCCTGCCAGCAAGGCTATCTGCAATAATAGCGCTGTCTTTAAGAATTATCCCCCACAGATTATTTGCATAAATAACCCCTTGGTATATGACCATTCAGCCATTGATCCTGATGGCGATTCTTTGAGTTATGAATTTGCCCCCGCTTACTCGGGCGGTACCGATGGCAACCCTAAGCCTGCTCCTACATTGCTTTTTGACACTGTAAATTATCGCAATCCTTATAAGTACTATAATCCTATGGCGGGTTATCCGCAAATAAAGATTGACCCACGTTCGGGGCTTATTACAGGTACTCCTAATCTTATTGGCCGTTTTGTAGTAACGGTTGCATGCCACGAATGGCGCAATCATGTAATAATAAACACTGTTACCAGGGAATTTCAATTCGTGGTCACAGACTGCAGCAAAGCCGTAGTGGCAAACATACCGCAGTATTCAACCGATTTTAATACGTATGAGGTAAACTGTTCCAATTACACAGTGAATTTTGTAAATCAAAGTAAGGGCGGGTTTGCCTATTACTGGAATTTCGGTGATACTACTACGGAAACAGATACCTCTACTGAGTTTCAGCCTACTTATACTTATCCTGACACAGGTACTTACGTTGTAAAATTGCTTGTGAATAAAGGCACCACATGTCCTGATAGCATCACCCGTTATGTGAAAATTTACCCGGTATTCCGCGCAGGTTTCGATTACAATGGTCTGCAATGCCCGGGTAGTACCATTCAGTTTACTGACAAAACAAGTTCTACATACAAGCCTATAATAGGCTGGGCATGGGATTTTGGCGACGGAGATACCAGCACAATCGAAAATCCAAATCACATTTACCGGCAGGGCGGTCTTTACAAAGCCCAGCTTATAACGCAAAACTATAAAGGCTGTGTAGATACACTTACAAAGCAGCTAAACATTGATAAATTCAAGCCTTTTGCGGGTGATGATACTATTATCTTAAAAGGTGAAACAATGAATTTTAACGCTAAAGGCGGTGTAAGCTATGCATGGCGTCCCATCACTGAAGATCTCAACGGAGCCAATACTGCTAATCCATATAAAACGTTTAATGACACCGGTCGCTTTGCATATATAGTAACGGTTACCAGCGCGTATGGCTGCACAGGGGAAGATACTGTGAACGTGTGGGTGGTAAATTATGCCGCAGCATTTGTACCCTCAGCTTTTACGCCAAATGGGGACGGAAGAAATGATTACCTGCGCCCTATACTCATAGGTTACAGCAATCTTAATTCATTCGATGTATTCAACAGGTGGGGCGAATTATGTTATCACACTACCAGTACCGATGCACTGGGCTGGGATGGCACTTACAACGGCAAACGGGCAGACATAGGCACATATTTCTGGATTATGAAAGTTACAGATCGCTTCGGCAAAGAAAAGCTGCTGAAAGGGGATGTAACGCTCATACGTTAGCTGCATGGTAAAGGTGCTTATATTTGTCATTCATTTAGAGAAAACACATTCACTCCATGGGAAAAACCATTCTTATTACAGGGGCCACTTCAGGTTTCGGTAAGGCTATTGCTGTACGCTTTGCAAAAGAAGGATATAACGTATGCATCACAGGTCGCAGGGCTGAAAGACTGGAAAGGCTGAAAACAGAATTGGAGCAACAGTATAAAGTAAAAGTTATTACCTCAGTTTTCGATGTTCGTAATAAGGAAGAAGTAATAGCAGCTATAAACAAACTAAAACAAGAAGTTGATAATATAGACATCCTTGTAAACAATGCCGGCCTTGCCGCCGGAATGTCCTCAATAGAAGAAGGCAATACAGACGATTGGGACACGATGATAGATACCAATGTGAAGGGCCTGCTATATGTTACCAGACAAATAGCACCCTTAATGAAAACACAAGGTGGCGGACACATAATAAATATCGGCTCTACAGCAGCTAAGCAGGTATATAGAAATGGTAATGTTTACAATGCTACTAAATTCGCAGTAGATGCGCTGAACCAGGCCATGCGTATTGATTTGCTGCCGTATAGCATTAAGGTTACGGCTATTCATCCCGGTATGGCAGAAACTGAGTTTTCATTGGTACGCTTTAAGGGCGATGAAGAACGAGCGAAAAATGTATATCAGGGTATTCATCCCCTGGAGGCTGAAAATATTGCAGATATTGCTCATTACTGTGCTACACTGCCACCTCATGTATGCATTAATGACCTTACTGTTACTTGTCTTACACAAGCCAGTAGCGTCT
>JAFDXS010000740.1 GCA_018267795.1 Bacteroidota bacterium
AGCGCAAGCTTTAGCCCTGTATCTTCCATCTTTACATCGCTGGCTATTGATAGCAAGAACATGCCTTACGTAGCTTATGTGGACAACTCCGTAAGCGGCAAAGCATCTGTAATGAAGTACGATGGCAGCAGTTGGGCCAATATAGATACTCCGGGCTTCTCTGCTAATGGCACTGTTTACACCTCAATTGCTATAGATGGCAATAATAACCCGTATGTAGGATTTCTGGATGCGGGAAGCGGCGGGACTACTGTGATGAAATATCCGGTGTGTAACCCATCCACCAAGGCTACTGTAACAGCTTCAGATAGCCTGATATGCAAAGGCAGTGCAGTAACCCTTAGTGTCAGCGGTACACTGAACGATGCAAAGAACTGGTATTGGTATAATGGCTCATTTGCAGGGAAACCTGTAGATTCAGGCAGCAGTGTAACGCTGATGCCCGGCGACACTACCACCTACTATGTGCGTGGCTATGGCGGCTGTGTATTGTCGAGCGCTGGTAGTAAGGTGACTGTGGATGTGGACTCTGTGGCCAAACCTACTGTATCTGTCGCGAGCAGTGTACTGACATCTACTGCTGCGAGCGGTAATCAATGGTACAGAAATGATACGGCTATAACAGGTGCTACGGGTGCTACATATACCGCTACCACATCAGGCTGGTACAAGGTGACTGTGACTAACAGTAACAAGTGCAGTGCTACATCAGACTCCGTGTTTGTAAGCGGCCTGGGTGTGGCTAATATCAGCATGGGTACTGACATAAACATATATCCTTCTCCTTTCATTGAAACTGTACATATTGATTTCGTAAACCGTCAATACAATGCGGCAGGTACCATAGTATATATAACAGATAATATGGGCCGCAAAGTATTTGAACAAAAAGGATTAGAGCTGAAAAACACTATCAATCTGACTGCGTTGCCGTCAGGAATTTATTTCATAAACCTTGTCACTAACGAAAACTCGGAAGTGCTTAAAGTTGTAAAACAATAGGCGAACGGCAACTTCTGTAAAAGAGCTGTATCGGGCGATACAGCTCTTTTTTTATTAGCTTGTTCTTTTATCATTCAGTAGCTTATCAATGGCTTCATCAAAGGAGCCGGCTCTTGTTATCTCACCTGCGTTTACGAAATATATCTCATCTGCATTGCGGATGGTGTTGAGGCGATGTGCTATGATGATGCGCGTGGTTTG
>JAFDXS010000741.1 GCA_018267795.1 Bacteroidota bacterium
CCGGCAATTTAGTTACAGACCAGCGTAAGGAAAATAGTAATACTTCAGAAGTTTTTGCTACTAAGCTTACTTATACAGAACCTTTATCTAAGAAGCATTACCTGGAGCTAAACTATGGCTTAAACATAAATAATAGTGTAGGCGCCAATTTTTCTTACAACAAAGCTCCGGGCTCTGATGTCTATTCATCTTTTGATCCTGCATATAGCAGCAACTTCAAATACAATATATTGACAAATAATGGAGGCGCTAATCTTCGTTTTGTATATGATAAAATAAACTTTTCCTTTGGTACAGACGCGGCAGACTCTCGTTACAAACAGACAGACCTGCTGCATGGTGATACCACGTATAAGTATGACTATTTTAATCTCTTTCCTAAAGCTACTTTCAACTATAAGTTTGGCAAGCAAACCAGCCTGGCAATAAACTACTATGGCAGCACCAGGCAGCCTACCATTGAGCAAATACAGCCTTTAAAACAAAATACTGACCCGCTGAATATAGCTATCGGTAATCCTGCGCTGAAACAGGAATTCAGAAATACAATTACAGCACGGTATCATGACTATAAAATGTTAACAGGAAGATATTTATGGGCAAGCGCTTCTATTAACTTTTCGAAAGATGCCATAAGCCAGGCAACAAACGTAGATTCACTTGGCCGGCGTACCTATCAATATATTAATGTAGACGGTAACTACAATGCCTGGGGCTATGCAGGCTATGGCTTCAGGATAAAAAAGCTGGACATGGATGCAGGTTTCAATATTAATCCCTCTGTGAATCATATCAATAACTACGTGAATGGCGTTAAGAATATCAGCGACCTGAACAGCTATGGTTTTGGTCTGAACTTTAATAAGAATAAGGAGAAGAAGTATTCCATCTATTTCTCGCCGGGTGTAAGTTATAACGACAACAGGGCCACCATAAGCCAATATACCACCAGCTATTGGGAAAGTAATAATGAATTGACTGTTACGGTACAGCTGCCATTGAAATTTGAGATAGGCAGCACTGTCAATTGGCATATCAGGCAGAAAACAGTACTGTTTGACCGAAATAATAATGTACTGCTGTGGGAAGGCTATGTAAGTAAGAAATTTCTGAAGAATGACCAACTGGAACTTAAGGTATTCGTATATGATATCCTTAACCAGAACATTGGTTACAACCGATTTTCGCAGGATAACTATGTG
>JAFDXS010000742.1 GCA_018267795.1 Bacteroidota bacterium
ACCCATCTCTCTGTCACTGCTTATACCCCAGGTAAGTTTTCTTACCAATACGGCCTTTTTAGGTCGTTTGGGTGAGCGTGAACTAGGTGTGAATGGGCTTACAGGCATATTCTACCTTATCCTTTCTATGATCGGGTATGGCCTTAGCAGTGGTATGCAGATACAGATGGCGCGCAGGGCGGGGGAGAATGATAAAGACGGTTTGGCTAAGATATTGACAAATGGACTTATGCTTGCTATAGGCCTTGCCCTGGGCCTTATGTTGCTTACCCTTTGGTTTGCACCGTTAATATTTGGCCTCAGCCTGCATAGTAATGAGAATATTGCCCTCAGCGTCAATTTTCTATATATAAGAGTATGGGGCTTGCCCTTTCTTATGATGACCCAATTGTTCAATGCCTTTTATATATCCGTAAGCCAGTCACGTTTCCTTATCTACGGCTCGCTCATAGCTACCGTCACCAATATTTTCTTTGACTATGGATTAATATTTGGTCATTTTGGCTTTCCAAAATTGGGTTTGTCAGGTGCCGCATTTGCATCCATTATTTCTGAGCTCGCGTTTTGCCTTACCATGTTTGCCGCTTTTTATCTCAAGAAGTTTCATTTATTATATCCTTTACGTCTATATGCAGACTTTAGCTTTAAGCTATGTAAGCGTACATTAACGATTGCTGCCCCCCTCATAGTACAGTTTATGTTCAGCATAGGTGGCTGGCAAATATTTTTCATTTTTATAGAGCATTTGGGTGAAAAAGAGCTTGCCGCATCACAGATATTGCGCAGCATATTTGGTATAGTCGGCATTTGCACCTGGGCATTCGCCTCTACCTGCAATACTATGGTAAGTAACATAATAGGCCAGGGCAAACAGGAGCAGGTAACTTCCCTTGTATGGAAGATTGCTCGTCTTAGTATGTTGTTCACTATCGTTATTTGTGCATTGCTGTTGGGTTTTTCCAGGGAATTCTTATCGCTTTATCGCAACGATGCGGATCTTATAAGTTTTGCAGTGCCCAGCCTGCGTGTCATTACACTGGCTACGCTTATCATGTCGCTTTCTACAGTTATATTCAATGGGGTAGTAGGCACCGGCAACACGTTGGTAAATCTCACTATGGAGGTTACCTGTGTATGCACTTACCTTATCTATTGCTACATTGTTATAGAGCGGCTCCGTAGTCCGCTGTATATATGCTGGG
>JAFDXS010000743.1 GCA_018267795.1 Bacteroidota bacterium
CAAGGGTCAAAGCAGGCAACCCAAATACTGGCATTAGCCATAGCCCAATACAAAACATAATAATGAATTGCATGGTACAAACTATTGTATAAAAAATAATTCGCCCCAGTGCCAGCGATGTTTGGCTATTGGGTATCAGGCTTAGCCTTAATGCACTGCCTTCCTCTCTTTCCCTCAGCAGGTGGCTGGCAAGAGGCACTACAATGAAAAACATCCCGAATATAGCCCATGCAGGTACATTATGTTGCACAGAGTTTATATGCTGTACTTCCTTAGCATTGTCATTTACAGCTTCCTCCTTTATCCCGAGCCCTGTAAAAACTTTTTTCAGGTCCTTTGTATTTACCTGGCTGGTATCATTCCCTGCTTTACCCAGTTCAGATAATCTTGTTACAAGCATATTGCTGCTGGCGTAGGTAATATATTTGTCCAGCCCGGCATGTATCATAGTACGAAAAGTAGGTTGTGTTACCGGGTCAAAGTATATTTTTATATACATACTATCCCTGGTATTGCGTACTGGTAATGTGTTACCAAGCCCTATTTTTTCACTTATATCATTAGCTATTATATTATTCAGGTTCACTATTTCGGCTGTGGCACCCTTCGGTATCACTATGCCAATTTTGTATTCGCCTTTCAGTAGTAGCTGCTTTAGTGTAGCATCCCCAAGCTCTTTGCCATTTATAGAATCTACAACATGAAAATTCTTGCTCTGCTTTAACCCTCTTATTATATCGCGCGAAAGCGTTCCGTTATCATTATCCGAAACCAGCAGGTTTAAACGCAGATCTTTATAGCTTTTGAAGGGAGCATCCTGCACCAGTGCCATTACTATTATCAGCACGGCAGGCATTAACAATAATAGCAACATGCCCGAAACATCTCTTCGTAGCAGTATCCATTCCTTTCTTATCGTTGCCGCTATTTTCTTCATTTCTATTGCAGTGTATCTAATCCCTTAGCACCTTTCCCGTATAGTGCAGAAAAACCTCTTCGAGGCTATGGCAATTATTTGTTTCTTTTATCAGTTCTTTGGTGGCGCCACCTGCTATATATTTTCCTTCATCTATTATAACCACTTCATCACATACCTTTTGGGCTTCTTCCAGCAGGTGAGAGGTATAGAGTATTGTTTTCCCTTGTTCCTTGTATTTAATAATGAACTCTATTATCATAGCCCGGGAGTGTATGTCCACA
>JAFDXS010000744.1 GCA_018267795.1 Bacteroidota bacterium
CACGTATAGCAGATGGTGCAGCACCTGCCATCAATACATAAAACCATACAAGCGGCAATGCCACTACGTATTTTATCCAGTGATATTTTTTGTTCCTGATCCATGACAGCAGGAAGGCAATGACTATGAAGAATATGGTGACATTAGAGCCGGAGATAGCAATGATATGGATGATACCTGTTTCGGAATAGGCCTGGCGTAAGGCAGGATCGAGGTTTACTTCGTCACCTATAAGCATAGCCTGTATGAGGCCAAGCGTGCTGCTGTCTTTTATGTAGTGGGCTAATTGCTGCATGCACCAGTCATGCGTTTTATCTATGACTGTAACATCTTTAACATTGACACCTGCGTATGGCTTTACTTCTTTTAGTGGAAGGAATTGCTGA
Organism: Bacteroidota bacterium; assembly: GCA_018267795.1. Taxonomy (GTDB): domain Bacteria; phylum Bacteroidota; class Bacteroidia; order Chitinophagales; family Chitinophagaceae; genus SZAS-30. Next base: position 387 of record JAFDXS010000744.1, read on the forward strand.
TAGTATAAATTGTTTTGTGCGCAGTAAGCGGCGTAATTGAACTCGAAGGGATTACCCGCATTTTTTATCGGTTGCCATTTGTTGGGGAGCAATATGGTATCGCCTTTGTGTAGTTGTAAGCCTGCTTCGTCTTTATAAATGTAAACAAACGCTTTACCTGTTGCCGGAATTGCTTTCCCATCCCGTACTGTGTTTAATACGGCGACAGGTAATTTCCATGTTCTTTCTTTTTCTGCCGGAGCATCTGTAATACGGGCTACGTAGGCCTGTGATGATTTGATGCTTTTGCCAAACCAGCTGTCATTGTTCCTTACATCGTCAATGTAGCGAAGTGACCAGGCTGAAAAGAAGATAGCTATGTTCAGCAGGATAAAGCGGAGCAGGCTGATAGTACTATTCGTTTTCTTTTGAAAAGAAAAAATGCTGTAAGCTGCAAATGAAACAGAAACAATAGCTAATAAGCTACTAAAGGAAAGTGCAAAAGGAAAATAATAAGCGCATACAATACCGGCTACTAATGGTAATAGTATGCGAAAGAAAGGGGCAGTTTCCCAGAACTGGGCTTTATTTTGTGGCCAGCGATTCATAGTAACGGGACCTCAAAATACAATATTATTTACGGAAAGCTTAGGGCACAATGAGTGCGGTACCTTCATTTAAATTTTTCAGGCGTTTGCGTGCGGTCTGTACAAAGGTGCTGCCGGGGTAATCTATTATCAGCTGCTCGTAATAGTGCTTGGCCTGGTCGTTTTGATGCAGGTCTTTTTCAAATACCTCTGCCATTTTAAAAACGGCATCATCGCCCAGCACATCT
>JAFDXS010000745.1 GCA_018267795.1 Bacteroidota bacterium
AGTCCAATAATTAGCAGGAGTACCATAGCCCATAGGCATAACCTCTGTAAAAATTGTTTTTGTTTCCCCATTATGACAACCAGAGCAGGTATTAAGAGAAAGTTGCTGCCTTACCTGTTTATAATAAACTGAATTAGGATCAACTGGAATATACGGGCCATAATTAGGCGCATCTGATGCGGTTGCAAACCAATTTAAGTCCCAGAAATGTGTATATTCTGCATCCACTCTCGCTCCGCCTGATTTTAGTGGCAGCCCACCATATGTGTTGGGCATACTATGGGTGCCGTTATGCACCCTCGCAAGATTAGCAGGAGAACTGAAGACCCAATTGATCAAATTGTTTTGATCAGCAGTAGTTAAAGGAATTGTTGGTGAATAACTTAAGTCCTGCGTAGCGTTAGCAGAGTTAACAGGCGTATTAGTTAGAGGTACCTGAACAAATAAGCCGGAGGTTGCATCTAATTCAAATTGCCTGAATTCCCAATCGGAATACATCCATGAACTTGAGGATTTCCCTGCATTATCAAAAATGCGTTCATTAGTTCTTATCCTGTTTATTGCACTTCCATTTATCTTACCGGGGGCTCCGCCTGCGTTTAATACGGTTCTTGTTATATTTTCAAGAGCTGTTTTATAATCATTAGAGCCAAGGGTCAATGAGCTAAGTGCAAGCCATTGCTGTGCAAAACTCCTAACCTGGCAAATGTTTGTTTGTACGTTCCCAAATTCGAAGATGATATTCATCCCTTTCCAATCAAGAAAGTCGAGACAGGCAAAATTATTATTGCACTGTATTGGAGGAATTCCTGCATAGGGATCTACAAGCGAGAAAATAAATCGCGTTTCACCTGTATTATGCAAGCCAGGGCTATAGCCTGAATTTCCCCGCAGGTCAATTCTATTAACAATGGCAGTTAATTTAAACGGAGCATTGTATAAAATTTCATTTTCATTTGCTGCGTTCCATAGAGACTCCCAATTAGTCATATCAATAGTGCCGGATACCCCTGCTTTATGTAGCCATGGTGCTATTAAAAAGTCGATAACATATGGCCGTGCGCCGATAGTTTGACCATTTACTGTTACCGGAATGGTATAGTTTTTTAGCCAGGACTTTATCAGATCTTTAGGATGAATGCCTGTGACGCCGGTATTGGCAATATTGCTCATCACCGTTCCGAATGTATATATGCCT
>JAFDXS010000746.1 GCA_018267795.1 Bacteroidota bacterium
CTATATATAAACATCATTCCCGCCCACAAAAAAAGCCCGGCACAGAGGCCGGGCACCGTTTATAGAGGCCGGTATTTAATTTATCGTCAGGCTTTGGGTTGATGGGTCCCATATCACCGTATAAGCATTGCAGCAACTATTAATAACACCTGCAGGCATAAAGGAGCATGGGTCGCCCACGGTCACGGCCCCACAGTTATCAAATACCCTTGCACCTTCCCAGGTAGAGGCTGGAGGTACCGGCAACGGACTGCCCACCACTACTGGCGGTGTAGCCATAGGATACCCTGTACTGGTGAAGGGCGCTATAAGCATAGGCCCCGTAGCATATTGCTGGCTGTTGCAGGGTGAGCCGGGTACTGATACCAGCAGGTCCACATAAATTTTGCAGGGTGTGTTATTAGTTACCTTAATAGTACCGCCAAATTGTGCGCTTGCAGCAAAGTGAAATAAAAGCAACAGCGAAAACAACATCATTCTTTTCATAGATAAAGTTTTAAAGGTTTAGAAATGAAATAATTTAATAGTAAATATAATAATATCAATAATTACCGCTGAACAACGGATATTATATTTTAAATAAGAAAGACGCTGATAACGGATGAAAGGATAGATAAATGATATAAATACTTATGTGTGCGGGCGCTAAATAAATTGAAATAAAACCGATAATATTGATTTAGAGGCATTAAATCTGCAAAATCTCATTTTTTCATATAAATTTGCCGTCCTTATCAATATTATAATACAACATACACAACCGATATGGCTGTAATACAAAAAATCAGGAACAAGTACGGCAAAATTGCCGGCGGTATCATTGCCCTCGCATTGGTGGGCTTCATACTAATGGATGCTGCAAGTGGCCGTTTTGGCGATCTCTTTGGCGCCGACAAAAGCGTAGCAAAAGTAGATGGTGAGAAAATAGACCAGAAAGATTTTTCCCTGCGCGTAAAGGAATACGAAACCCTCTATGGCATCTTCAGCAAAGGCAAAACTATTGACGACAATACAAGAGCTGAGCTAAGCGGCCAGGCACTGCAAAACATGGTGTTTGAGAAAGTAGTGGAAAAACAATGTGAAAAACTTGGTATCGAAACTTCTAAGGAAGAAGAAAAAGAAGTGATATACGGTGCCTACCCTGATCCATTGGTGCAGCAGTACCCCGTGTTCATCAATCCTGAAACAGGCCGTTTCG
>JAFDXS010000747.1 GCA_018267795.1 Bacteroidota bacterium
GGATATACTGAACCTTGCCGGAACGATATAGGGCAACTGCGGCCTCTATGCGATACTCGTAGTAGGGATTGAGCAGACCATTGGGGAGATATTTAGATGTGCCTAATAAGAGGCCTACTTTGTTAGCAGGTATATTATATATGTCGGAATAGAGCTGCGCCTGGGTGGACTTAGTGACCCAATAATCAGTAGCCCAGGTGCCAGCCGTGAGCAATACGATGATAAGAATGATAATATTGCGCCATCTGCGCTTGTTCATAGCCTTACAAAGATAAGAGCGGGGTAAGTACAGATGTGATATTAAGGATAATAAAATGGGAATAACAGAATGTTTTAACACAACATATACATAATGACGAATGCTAATAAATAGCCATTTGTAACAGTGCAAAGCCGAATGGAATCGTCGCTGACATGCGCTAATAAATATGAATTTCTCATGTAAACAACTATATTTGCCCCACTATTTTTATAACCATATAACAATATATGAACATTCTGTATCTCGTGCCGTGCTTTGGCATTATTGCATTAATATTTACCATGGTGAAGAGTGCCTGGGTAACAAAACAAGATGCCGGTACAGACCGGATGAAAGAAATTGCGAAATACATATCGGAAGGGGCAATGGCCTTTTTGAGAGCAGAATATAAAATACTGGCTATTTATGTTGTTATTGCAGGCCTGCTGCTTGCAGTAATGGGCCAAAGCAATCCGGGATCGAGCTGGATGATCGCTATCGCATTTGTGATAGGCGCTTTTTTCAGTGCACTGGCGGGCTTTATAGGTATGCGCATAGCAACTAAAGCAAACGTACGCACTGCGCATGCAGCACGCACCAGCCTGAGCAAAGCACTTGCTGTATCATTTGGCGGCGGCTCTGTAATGGGACTGGGTGTTGCAGGTCTTGCAGTGCTGGGCCTGGGTAGTGTTTTTATCATATTGCTGCACATGTTTGCCCCTGATGTAATAGCTACTAATGATAATGTAAGACGTGCTATAGAAGTATTAACCGGCTTTTCGCTGGGTGCTGAAAGTATTGCGCTTTTTGCTCGTGTGGGCGGCGGCATCTATACCAAAGCTGCTGACGTAGGTGCTGACCTGGTAGGTAAAGTAGAAGCAGGTATACCGGAAGATGATCCGCGTAACCCTGCAACGATTGCAGATAACGTGGGTGATAACGTA
>JAFDXS010000748.1 GCA_018267795.1 Bacteroidota bacterium
GTTTGCGTCTGCATTCTTAGCGTCTATTATCGCCTGTTGTATTTGTGCTATTGTTCTTGCCATGTTGTTTATGATACTTTAAAATCTACTTCTACCTGCCAGTAACCAATACCTATGTACAGGTTAGGGTCGTCGCCTGTGCCTATTAATACATTATTTTGTTGCAAGTATTTCAGCGTAGTTATGTCATTGCTCATGCCCTGCGGTATTACGTAGTTATCGTTTACATGCGGCGTGTCCGTAATACCCTTGCCATTGGCCTCTAGTATCATGAAAACATTTTCTACGGTACCGCTTGCCATTATGGCCACATCAAGCATTGTTTGGTTAGGGGTAATACGCATCTACGTTTATGTTATTATTGTTAAGATTTATACTATCTACCTGCATTCCGTCGCGGGCATATTCTACTCGTATTTCGCTCATTATATCAGCAAAATTTTCATTGTCCATGTACGACCATAGTCCCACGCAGATAGTAGGGTTCTCTTTGAAGGTGCCCTTGTCATTTATCAGCAGTTGCCTTTGGTGTTGCTGTGTGCTTTCCACATTAGTAAAGTCGCCTTGCTCAAAATCAAGGTCATCGCTTACTAATCCTATATCCATCATTTTTGTGGGCATATCTATTGCAGTGATGCTATTGAAGTTCCTGCACCAGTTACCGTGCCGGAAGGTGAATTAAGGGTACCAGTTACATACATAACGTCTGCGCTTTCTACAAATGCTTTCATCGCATTTGCCAAGTGAAGCTCTTGCTGCTCCTGAGTCAGCGTTAAAGGATTTGCACGTATATATGCCCAGGCATCAGTTAGTATTGTAGTATCGAGCGGCATATTATTTTAGGTTAAAAGGTTATTCAATCGGGTTGCTATATCGTTTATACTTGATATATTATTTGCTACGCTTGTAGTACCAGCGCCGTTGGTAAAGGTCATAGCTTGCAAAGCCGTAAGAAGACTGCTTAATATCTTGGTAAGACTTTCGCCGTCCCTACTAATACTATAGCCGTTTTCATCTATGGTTAGCACTGTACCGTTTACAGTAGTTACCTGTTTTTTTATTTTCTCTGCAGCTATTACCAGGTAGTCGGGCGCTCCGGCACCTTCCAGTCTTAATATCTGTACATAACATCCATCTTCCGGCACTATTACTGTCCCTGTGTTTATGCTGCGTAAT
>JAFDXS010000749.1 GCA_018267795.1 Bacteroidota bacterium
GTCAGTATCCGACTTGCTGAGCTGTAGCAGATCTGAAAGAATCACTGTATGATGATTGTGTTGTTTTTGTTGGTCCAGGTAGTCGAGCGCTATCTGTAGCGAGGTAAGGTCAGAATTATAAGTATCATTGATAATAGTACAATCATTTATACCTTGCTTCAGCTCCAGGCGCATGGACACAGGCTGCAGTTGCAGCATTTGTTCTTTTATGTATTGCTCCTCTTTATTTAAGAGTAGCATTAAACTCCAGCAGTGAATGGCATTTTCAATAGATGCAGGATCTGAGAATGGGATAGTGATTTCAATACTTGCGTTTTTGTATTGCGCTGCAATAGTTGTTCTGCTATGGTTTTTCTCAATCTTTGTGATCCTAAGGTTAGCCTCGTGTTTCTGCGACCATGTAAAGAGTTTTATTGGCTCTTCAGTTGCATGGTTCTTTATGTGATTAATGTATTGCACGATACACTCATGCAGCTCAGGATAATCACGGCAGTAAATAAGTTGTTCGGCATGACGGAAGAGCACCAACTTTTCATTCGTTTTCTGGCGCATATTCAGGAAGCCTTCGCTATGCGCTTCGCCTATGTTTGTAAATATGCCTATTGTAGGGCTTATTATACGTTCCAGCTTTTCCATCTCGCCCGGCTGCGATATCCCGGCTTCGAAAATTGCAAGCTCAGCCTGTACGCTCAGTAGCCATACTGATAAGGGCACACCTACTTGTGAATTATAACTTTTGGGGCTGCGTACAATGTTGTATTGGTTACTCAGCAGCTGGTATAGCCATTCTTTTACTATAGTCTTTCCGTTGCTGCCCGTAATGCCTATTACAGGTATATTGTATTGCTTTCTTACGGCAGCCGCTATTTGCTGCAGCCCTTCCAGGGTATCCTTTACTTGTATAAAGTTTGCGGCTGCATAAGGAGTGGTATCAATAGCCTGCGAAACAAGAAAATTACGAATGCCTTTCTCGTAGGCATCCTTTATGAAAATATGCCCATCGCGCAGCTGTGTTTTTAGGGCAACGAATATGGAACGTTTAGGCTCATTTACTTTTCTACTGTCAATAGCTATTTCTTCTATAGGCATATCATGAGAAAAGCTAAGCCATTGCCCATGACTCCACACGCGTAGTTGTTCTGCTGTAAAAGGTTGTTGTATTGTTGTTGTTGCC